>DASPHQ010001125.1:0-18051 GCA_035629595.1 Urbifossiella sp.
CCGCGAGTTCAAGGGACTGAAGCTGTGACACCGCTTGCGGCTTCGCGCTGCCCAGCGCGAAGCCGCAAGCGGGTTCAATCCTTCCCCTTCTTCTTCTTCGCCGGCACCGACTCGCGCTCGGGCACGTTCTCTGTCGGGAGCAACCGCGCGAGCCCCGCCTTCGTCATCGCTAGGGCTGGGTCGGCGGCGCGGTTCGTCGCCTCCAGCGGGTCGGCGTCGTGGTCGTACAGCTCCTCGCCGCCGTCCGCGTAACGGATGTACCGCCAGCGTTCGGTTCGCACGGCGTGGTTGTTCCGACGGTACGTCGTCAGCGCCGGCCGGTCCCACGCCGCGGTGGGGTCCGCCAGCAGCGGCCGCAGGCTCACCCCCTGCACGTGCGCCGGGATGGGGATGCCCGCGAGGTCGCACAGCGTCGGGTAGATGCCCATGAAGTCCACGGTGCGGCGGCACACGCCGCCGGGCCGCGTCACGCCGGGGGCGACCCAGATGAACGGCGCCCGCGTCGCTTCTTCCCACAGGGCGAACTTCCGCCAGTGCTCCTTCTCGCCAAGGTGCCAGCCGTGGTCGCCCCAGAACACGATGATCGTGTTGGCCCGGTGCGGCGACCGCTCGTAAGCGTCGAGCAGCCGGCCGATCTGGGCGTCGCAGTAGGCAATCGCCGCCAGGTAGCCCTGCACGGCCTCGCGCCACCGGCCGGAGGCCACGATCCGCGCGTGGTCGCCGTTCGGCGCGGCCATGCGGACGCCGGCCGGCGGCACGTCGGCGAGGTCGTTCGGCGTCGTCGGCGGGAGCTTGATCGAGTCCAGCGGGAAGAGGTCGTAGTACGGCTTCGGCACGTTCCACGGCATGTGCGGCTTGTGGAGCCCGACGGCCAGGAAGAACGGCTTCTCCTGCGGGGCCGCGAGCTGGCGGACGCCGTAGTCCACGATGTCCTCGTCGGGCAGGGTTGAGTCGGCGGTCAGCGGTCGGAACTTGATGCCACCGACGCCGTCGTCCTTGCTGTCGGGGTGCGGCGTCTCCTTCCCCTTCTTGCCGACGTGGTAGGCGCTCCACTCCGCAGCGCGGTGGTCGTTGGCGTGGTAAATCTTCCCGGCCCCGTAGACGACGTAGCCGGCGCGGAGGAACTGCGTGGTGAGGGTCCGTTCCGACGGAATCGCCGGCTTCCAGTCCTGGCCGTTGTCGTAGACGCCGGAGCTGCCGGGCCGGAGGCCGGACATGAGCGCCGCCCGCGACGGGTTGCACACCGGGGCGGCGCAGTACGCCCGGCTGAAGGTGACGCCCATCCGCGCCAGCCGGTCGATGTTCGGCGTCTTGGTCTGGTCGTTGCGGCCGAGGTGGCCGACCCAGTGGTTCAGGTCGTCCACCGCGACGAACAGCACGTTCGGCTTCGGCGTCTGCGCGCGGGCGGTGCCCGCTGCGAGCAGGAGTGTGACCAGGGCGAGGCGCATGGTTCGGCTCCGTGGGGCGGGAGCCATTCTATTTCGCGTCCACGTCCGTGAACGGCACCGGCAGCAGGAACGCGTGCTGCTCGTACAGGCTGTTCACCCCGTACCAGCCGATGTGCTGCGAGATGAACACCACCCCCACGTAGGCGACGACCACCGGCAGCACTGCCAGCCGGCCCGCCCAGCGGGACACGACGTGCCGCAACTCCTCGCGCTGGCCGGCGCGGGCGTAGGCCCAGCCCATGACCAGCCGGGCGGGGAACATGAACGCCAGGAACACGAACCCTTCCAGGAAGATCAGGTCGCGCGGGATCGCCTCGATCTTCAGCAGGTAGAGCGGGCTCGCGGCCAGCAGTTGCACCCAGATCGCGATCGCGAACGCCAGCGGCGCCCGGCCGAAGTCGCGGCGGACGCTCCACCACTCGCGGTACGCCCGCAGCCGGTTGTCGCGCGCGAACCGGGCCTGCAACAGCGGCAGGTACAGCACCACGATTCCCAGCAGCACCGCACCGAGAATCCCCAGCGCCGGGACGCGGTGCCCCGAACCGAGCAGTGCCTGCGGCACGACGAGCCACAGGAACGCCCCGAGGTAGCCGCGGAGGCCGAGGCCGAAATAGTACGTCAGCCGCAGCCGCAGCGCCGCCGCCCACAATCGGTCACGGCAGTCGGTGTACAGCCCGCCTCGAAGGAGTTTCAATCCGAGCCAGGGGATATTCAACGGGTGGAGGAAGTGCCGCAGCCGGCCGCCACGGACCAGCGCCCCGCCGACATGCAGTAAGTACACCGCCATCAGCGCCAGCAGCACACCCTCCCACAGCCGGACCGCAGCGCCGTCGGGGTCAATGATCCGCGCCGACTCGGCGATGCCGGACACCACGTACAGCGGCACCCACAGCACGCCGGCACCGAGGGCGACGCCGCCGAGCCGGGCCGCAGTGCGGACGCCGATGAACCCGTCGCGCTGCCGGCCGGTGCGGGCGACGCGGCCGGTCACTTCGAGGAGGTAGCCGAGGACGAGCACCTGCCCGAACGGGACGGCCGTGAGGAGCGCCAGGCCGAGCGTGAGCGTGGCGGCGCCGAACAGCCACTCGGCAACGCGGCCGACCCGCCCGAACGGGTTCGGCGGCTCCGGGGCGACGGTGGCGTCGAACACTTGGGGTTCGGTGTCGTACACCTCGCGGTCGAGCGGGATCGGCATCAGAGCGGCACCGCGCGACATGACCACGACCGGGGCGGAAGGGCGACCGTTGCGGGAATGTACCTCGGGGGGAAGCCCAGGGTTTCGCCGCTTGCGGCGTAGCACCGCGGTGCTACGCCGCAAGCGGCGAAACCCCGAGCGAACCCATGAGGTACTCTTTCCCGCCCCCCGACCCCGGAACCGCGCCGATGTGGGCCAAGCACCTGATCCTCCCCGCGGCCGTCGTCGTCGCCCTCCTCGCGCTCCGCGCCAGCCTCTTCCCGCTCGACTCGAAGGCGCGCCACATCGCCTTCGACCCCGGCCCCGCCGCGGCCGACGACTTCGCCGCCGTCGTCGCCCGGGTGGACGAGTCGTTCCGCCAGAATTGGGCCGAGAAGGGACTCGCCCCCGCCCCCCGCGCCGCCGACCTGCTCGTCGCCCGCCGGCTGTCGCTCGGCCTCACCGGCACCGTGCCGTCGCTCGAAGAGATCCGCCAGTTCGAGGCGCAGCCCGCGGCCGGCCGGCTGGAGGGGTGGGCGAACCACCTGCTGCACGACCGCCGCTTCGCCGACTTCTTCGCGGACCGACTGTCGCGCGCCTACCTCGGTAGCGAGGACGGCCCGCTCGTCGTCTACCGCAAGCGCCGCTTCCTGGCCTGGCTGTCGGACCAGCTCCTCGCCAACCGGCCCTACGGTGAGGCCGTCCGCGACATGATCGCGTCCACCGGCCTGAACACGTCCACGCCGGCCGTCAACTTCATCGCCGCGGCCTACGACGAGGAGAAGCAGAAGGCCGACCCCGAGAAGCTCGCCATCCGCGTGTCGCGGGCGTTCCTCGGCCTGCGCCTCGACTGCGCCCAGTGCCACGACCACTTCCTCGAACCGACCTGGAAGCAGACCGACTTCCAGGCGCTCGCGGCGTACTTCGGCCAGACCCGCCAGGTCGTCACGAACGTGTCCGACGGCGACGGCGAGTACCGCTTCGAGGACCGCGTGAACGGCGGCAGTGTCACCATCGACCCGGCTGTGCCGTTCCTGGCGGAACTCCTGCCGACCGAGGGCACACGCCGGGAGAAGTTGGCGGCGTGGCTGACCGACCGGCGCAACATGCACTTCGCGCGGGCGGCGGTGAACCGCGTGTGGGCGATGCTGCTCGGCCGGCCGCTGCGGGCGAAGGTCGAGGCCCAGACGCTCGACGACCCCGCCCCCGCGGCGCTGGACATCCTCGCCGCCGACTTCGCCGCCCACGGCCACGACCTGCGCCGGCTGGTCCTCCTGATCGCGTCTACCGAGGTGTTCCGGCTCGACAGCGCCTCGCCGGACGAGATCACGGACGACCACGAGAAGGCGTGGGTGGTGTTCCCGCTGACGCGGCTGCGGCCCGAGCAGGTGATCGGCGGCGTGTTGCAGGCGGCGTCGGTTAAGACGATCGACCGCAACTCACACGTCCTGGTGCGGCTGATCCGGTACGCCTCCGAGCGCGACTTCGTGAAGCGGTACGGCGACCCGGACGACGACGACTCGGCCCAGGCGCCCGGCACGCTGCCGCAGCGCCTCCTGCTGATGAACGGCGAGTTGGTGGACAAGCAGGCCCGCGAGGATTTGGTGAACGCCTCCGCCCGGATCGCGCTGCTGGCGCCGTCGGACGCGGCCGCGGTCGAGGCGGCGTACCTGGCGGTGCTGACGCGCCGGCCGACGGAGCGCGAGGCTTCGCACTTCACGGCACAGCTGTCCGGCGTGACCGGCGGCGATCGCCAGCGGCGTCTCGCGGACCTGTTCTGGGTGTTGTTCAACAGCACGGAGCTGAGTTACAATCACTGACGTTTCCGGGGCGACGAGGGGCCGCGCGATGACGCTGGAAGGGACCGTGGTGAACGGACAGCTCGTATTCCCCGGGGCGCCGCCGTTCCCCGAGGGGTTTGTCGTGCGCGTCACCTTCACCGACCCGGACGACGAGTTGGAGGCGGAGCTCGAGAACGTGCCACCACCACCCCAGACGGAGTCCTACGAGGAACACCTGACGATCCTCCGCCAGTCGATCGCCGAAGCCAAGGCCGGTATCGGGCTGATGACGGTAGCGGAAGCGATGGCCGAGGCCGACGCCGCGATCGACCGCGCCGCGGTGGCCAAGGGGATGTAACCCGTGCCCCGCACCGTCCACGTCTACCGCCGGGCGGCCACGGACATCGCCCAGACGGTGCAGGCCATTACGGACCGGGCATCTGCCACATCGGCCCGGCGATGGCGCCAGTAGGTAGAAGCCGCGATCAATGCGCTGTCGGCGAATGCCGACGGGTGGCCGGAAACCGATGAAGCCGTGGACCTCGGCTTGAACCTGCGCTACCAAACGATCGGTCGTCGCCAGCAAGTTTACCGCATTCTTTTCGTTTACGATGCGTACGACGTGTTCGTCATTCGCGTGCTCCACGCCTCGCGCGACCGTCTGACGGCCGACGAGCTTTGAGACTTGGACCGAAATGACGCGGCCCCCGGGTTTAACACCGGGGGCCGCGTCGAACCGCCTCACATCGCCGGGCGGCTCATCCGGTCGTAGCCGCCGTGGCGGGCGTACACGCCGCGGGCGTGGTCGTGCCGGTCACCGGCGTCCACCGTCACCACGAAGCGGCCGGCCTGCACCTCGCCCTCGTAGTACTTGGCGTCCTCCTCCGGCACGCCCCAGCCGATCAGCGCCCCGGCCACGCCGCCGGCCGCCGCCCCGGCCCCGGCGCTGATCAGCGCCGCCGCCAGGGGGCCGACCGCCAGGATCGGGCCGATCACCGGGATGACGCCGAACGTAACCGCCAGCGAGCCGAGGGCCATCGCCCCCGCCCCTGCCGCCGCCCCGATCGCGGCGCCCTCGGCCGCGTTGGTCTCGCCGTTCGCACCGGTGCGCACCGTGTTGCCCCGCGCGTCGCGGGCCACCAGCCCGATCTGGTCGTCGCGGTAGCCGGCGGAGCGGAGGTCGGCCACCGCCCGCTCGGCCGCCTCGCGGCTCTGGAACACGCCGACCGTCGTGGCGTGGGTCGTCGCAGTTGCCATCGCTTGTCCTCCGTTGGAGAGTGGCCATTTGCCGACCACATGGCCGGCGATTCGGCAAAGTGTTCGTCGCAGCTTCGGTGCCAACCCGAATATCAACCCTGACGGGATGTCCGAAACCGACCCGACACCAGCGGGGTATGGCTCGCCAGCCCCCGACCCCGGACGCACTATGACCTCGCTTCCCACTTCGCACACCCGGCGGGCGTTCCTCGGCGGGCTCGGCCTGTCGTGGCTCACGCCGCTCGGCACGGTCCTCGCGCAGAACGCCGACGCGACCCGCCGGCCGGCGAAGTCCGTCGTCGTGCTGTGGATGGGCGGCGGGCCGAGCCAGCTCGAAACGTTTGACCCGAAGCCCGGCACGGCCATCGCCGCCGGCACCGGGGCCATCCCCACCGCGGCCCGCGGCGTTCAGCTCGCCCCCGGCTTCGAGCAGCTCGCCGACCTGATGGGCGACGTGTCGCTCGTCCGCTCGCTGGTCAGCCCCGAGGGCGACCACGAGCGCGGCACCTACCTCCTGAAGACCGGCTTCCGCCCTGACCCGACGGTCGTCCACCCGTCGCTCGGGGCCGTGATCTGCCACGACCTGCCGGCCGGCACCGTGGACATCCCGCGGCACGTTTCGATCCTGCCGGGGCAGTGGCCGGCGCGCGGCGGCATGCTCGGCGCCCGGTACGACGCCTTCAAGGTGTTCGACCCCGCCGAGAAGGTGCCGGACGTGACCCCGCACGTCGCCCCCGCCCGCTTCGACAGCCGCCTCGCCGACTTGGACGTGGTCGAAGGCGCCTTCGCCGCCGGCCGCGGCCCGCGCGCCGGGGCCACGGGCCACCGCGACGCACTGGAGCGCGCCCGCCGGCTCATGAGTTCCGAGCAGCTGGCCGCGTTCGACGTGTCGCGGGAGCCGCTGGCCGTCCGCAGCGAGTACGGCGCCACGCCGTTCGGCCGCGGCTGCCTCGCCGCCCGCCGCCTCCTGGAAGTCGGCGTCCGCTGCGTCGAGGTGACGCTCGACGGGTGGGACAGCCACGCCAACAATCACGCGATCTGCCGCGGGCTCGTCGGCGTGCTCGACCCGGCGTTCGCCGCGCTGCTGCGCGACCTGAAGCGGCGCGACACGCTCAAGGACACGGTGGTGCTGTGCCTCGGCGAGTTCGGCCGCACGCCGGTGGTGAACCCGCTCGGCGGCCGCGACCACTGGCCGCACGGGTTCAGCGCCGCGGTCGCCGGCGGCGGGCTGCGCGGCGGCGTGGTGATCGGCGAGACCGACCCGAACGGCGGCCGCCAGCCCGCGGACCCGACGCCGGTCGCCAACGTCCACGCGACGGTGCTGCGGGCCGTCGGCATCGACCCGGCCCGGACGCTCCGCTCGCCGATCGGCCGCACGTTCCCGCGCGGCGAAGGAGCTCCGCTTGCCGCGCTGCTGGGATAACCCGCCCGCCCTTCACGAAATCGACGCTATCACGACCGCTTCGCCTTCCCCGCGGGCGGGTGTCGGCTACAATGTCGGCATCCTCTCCGGGCCGCGACGCCGTGCGGACACTCGCACCGTCTTCACGGGAACTTCGCGCAGCCCCACGGCTTCCCGGCTAAGAATAAGATCGACGCGCGGGCGCCCGGCGGCCCGCCAAACGACGTAACGCCGGGGGCTCTGCCGCCCGGCCCCCGACGGGGAAACGTGTTTCGGGACCGACCGGATCGGCTCAACCGAACGCCCGTTTTCATCCAGAGGGAACGCAATGATCCGCCCGCGGCCGCACGCCCGCGCCTTCACGCTGATCGAACTGCTCGTCGTCATCGCCATCATCGCCATCCTGATCGGGTTGCTGCTCCCCGCGGTGCAGAAGGTCCGCGAGGCCGCGGCGCGGGCCAAGTGCCAGAACAACCTGAAGCAGCTCGGCCTCGCCGCCCACGGCATGCACGACACCCGCGGCGGGCTGCCGCCGTCGAGCGTCAACAGCCCGGGCGCATCCGACCGACCGCGGCTCGGCGAGTTCCAGAAGGTCGGCACCACCGGGGCCAACGCCGCCGACTTCGCCCGGCACTGCTTCCTGGCGATCCTGCTGCCGTACATCGAGCAAGGGAACGTCCTCCAGGCCAGCGGCGTGGCCTACAACTTCAAGCTCGACTGGTACGACCCGGTGAACCGCCCCGCGACGGCCACCCGCATCCCCACGTTCGAGTGCCCCACGGTCAGCTTCGACCACCGCGTCGACCCGATGCTGGAGTCGGGGACTTATGGCACCGGCTGGGTGCCCGCGACGAGCGACTACATGGCGGTGAACCGGGCCAACAACCGGCCGGCGGTGTGGAACGCTATCTTCGCCGACACCAGCTACCCGGGCGACGAGGCGATCAAGGGCGTGCTGGCGACGAACGCCTACGTCCCGTTCGGGGCGGTGATCGACGGGCTGAGCAACACGATCATGCTGGCCGAGGCGGGCGCCCGGCCGCAGAACTGGCGCGGCAAGACGCGCGCCGCCGACGTGACGTACATGAACGGCGCCTGGGGCCACCACACCAACGACATCGCCGTGGACGGCTCGAACGCCGCCTTCAGCACCCTGAGCAGCGCCGCCGACGTGCCGACGGCCTGCGTCATCAACTGCAGCAACCAGGGGGAGATTTACGCGTTCCACACCGGCGGGTCGAACGTGTGCATGGGCGACGGGTCGGTCCGGTTCATCCGCGAGAGCATGGCCCTGTCCACGCTCATGACGCTGTGCGCCCGGGCCGACGGCAAGCCCATCCCGGGCGACTGGTGAGTCGTTGCTGGTCGCGGGGAAGCCCGGGGACGGCCGTCCCCGGGCTTTTTCGTTAGCGGTCGGTCGGTCCGGTCAGCAGATCGGTGCGGAGGTAGCCGGCGGCGGCGATGGCGTCGCGGACCTTCTGGATGTTGAACTGCTCGCGGTCGGTGACGGTGAAGCGCACCTGCCGGGTGCGGCGGTCGGCCTGGATGGAGTCGGGGCGAACCCACGAGAGCCGGGCCAGCGCGGCCGCGGCCTTCTGCGGGCAACTGGCGCACGTCATGGCGGGCACGTATAGGACGACCTGGTTCGGGCCGTCGGTCGGCACCGGTCTCGGCGGCAGTTCAACACTCTTCGCTTCCATCCCGACGACCGCCACCGCGGCCGGCACGCCCCACCACACGCTCATCGGTCGGCCCTCCCCCGGTTCCCCCCATTGTAGCCCGCTCGAACACACGGCGGGGCGATATGATGGGAGTACGGAGTGATTCGATGTCCACCGCAACGACCGAGCCCGACACCATCGCCGACCTGCTGCACGCCCTCGGCGACGTGCCGGCAGGCCGTGTCATGTGGAACCCACGCCCCGGTACCGCGACCGAAGCCGACCTACTCCGGCTGCTCGACGGGTATCCGCGGCGGCGAGTCGAGTTGATCGACGGGACACTGGTGGAGAAGCCGATGTGGGTGCGAGAATCCTACCTCGCCTTCGCTTTGATGGGCTACTTCTGGACGTATCAGCGGACCCACAAGCTCGGTGTGTTCGGCGCCCCCGACGCCGCCATGCGGCTCCGGGCCGGCCTGGTCCGCCTGCCGGATGTCCACTTCACCGCCTGGGAAACCCTGCCCCACGATTCGGCCCACCTGGTGCCAGTCGCGGACTACCCGCCGGACCTGGCGGTCGAAATCCTGTCAGCCCCCGACCGCCCCGGGACGACCGCCCGCAAGCTCCGCGACTACTTCTCGAACGGCACCCGCGTCGTCTGGGTCATCGACCCGGACGCCCGGACGGTCGCGGTGTACGCCGACCCCGCCGACCCTCTCACCCACAACGTCCGGACCGCGGCCGACACCCTCGACTGCCCGGCCCTGTTGCCCGGGTTCGCGCTGCCGATCGCCGAGCTGTTCGCCGAATCGCAGATGAACCCGCGCCCGCACTGACCAGCCCCTCCCACCCCCGAGCGACCGATGCCCGCGCCGATGACGATGACCGAAAAGATTCTCGCCAAGGCCGCCACGAAGCCGGCCGTCGCCCCGGGCGAGAACGTGTGGGTGGACGTGGACGTGCTCATGACGCACGACGTCTGCGGCCCCGGCACCATCGGCGTGTTCCACAAGCACTTCGGCCGCGACGCCAAGGTGTGGGACCGCGAGAAGGTGGTCATCATCCCCGACCACTACATCTTCACCAAGGACGCGATGGCGAACCGCAACGTCGACGTGTTGCGGCAGTTCGTGAAGGAACAGGACCTGCCGTACTACTACGACGTCGGCACCGACCGCTACAAGGGCGTCTGCCACATCGCGCTGCCGGAGGAAGGGCACGTCCGCCCCGGCGAGGTACTCCTCGGCACCGACAGCCACACCTGCACGGCGGGGGCGTTCGGCCAGTTCGCCACCGGCATCGGCAACACAGACGCCGGGTTCGTCATGGGCACCGGCAAGCTGTGGCTCAAGGTGCCGCCGACGATGCGGTTCGTGTTCACCGGCAAGATGCCGCCGTACCTCATGGCGAAGGACCTGATCCTCGCGGTGATCGGCGACATCGGCGTGGACGGCGCCACCTACAAGGCGATGGAGTTCGACGGCGACGCGGTATTCGCGCTGAACATCGAGGAGCGGATGACGCTGTGCAACATGGCGATCGAGGCCGGCGGCAAGAACGGCGTGATCCCTGCCGACGACGTGACGCTGGCCTACGTGGCCGACCGCGGCCGCAAGACGGGGAGCAAGCCGCACACGATGTTCCGCCCGGACGCGGGGGCGCAGTACGTGTTCGAGAAGGTGTACGACGTGTCGAAGATGGAGCCGGTGATCGCCAAGCCGCACTCGCCGGACAACAAGGCGTTCGTGAGCGAGGTGAAGGGGACCAAGCTGGACCGGGCGTACATCGGCAGCTGCACCGGCGGCAAGCTGACCGACTTCCGCGCCGCGGCCGGGCTGCTGAACGGCAAGACGGTGAAGATCGACACGTTTGTGGTGCCGGCGACGACGGAGGTGGCGCGGGGCCTGGACACGGAGATGATCGGGGGGCGGACGCTGCGGGAGATTTTCGTGGGTGCGGGGGCGAAGATCGGCGACGCGAGCTGTGCGGCGTGTCTGGGCGGCCCGTCGGACACGTTTGGGCGGCTGAACACGCCGATCTCGTGCATCAGCACGACGAACCGCAACTTCCCCGGCCGGATGGGTCACAAGGAGGCGAAGGTGTTCCTGGCTTCGCCGCTGACGGTCGCCGCCAGCGCACTGTCGGGGAGCATCGCCGACTGCCGCGATCTGGTGGTGTGAGCCGAGCCTCGACTCCGCGCGTGAGCGGCGCGGAGCCTATTGCGGGGCGTTCGGCCGGGCATTACGATACTACCCAACAGGGTCACAGGTAACGTGCCCACTTCGTTTGATTGCGACGAAGGCACCGCCCGATGGCCCGCGCACTCATCAACCACAGCAGACCGGACGACCCCCGCGACGGCGTGTTCATCTCGTGCGTGTCCGACGAGTTCGAGAAAACCGGGGCCGCGTTCTCCGGCCTGCGGGGGCAACTCCGCCAGTACCTCGCCCGCACCCGGCTGAACGTGCGGGTGCAGGAAGATTTCCCCCAAACGGCCGTTGACACGATCGAGAAGCTGGATCGGGAAATCCGCCGGTGCGCGGTGGTCGTTCACCTCGTCGGGGAGAAGCCGGGGGCGATCGCCCACCCCGCCGCCGTCGCCTCCTACCTGAACGGCGAGCCGACCTTTCTCGCCAACTGGCCCGACCTCTGGGCTGCTCTCGGCGACTGCTCCGGGATCAGCTACACGCAGTGGGAGGCGCTCATCGCCCTCCATCACGGCATCCCGCTGCTGGTGTACGGCACCGACAAATCGGCCACGCAACAGCCGCACCTCGACCGGCTCAAGCTCGGCCGGCGGTACGCCACCCCCATCAAGACTGACGCCGACTTGCTCGGCCAACTCATCGGCGACATCCACGACATCCTCCCGACTGTCCCGAAGTTCACCCGGCAACTCGCCCCGTCCAAACTCTCCCGCCACGCGGCGAAGCAGTTCTTCGGCCGCGAGGACGAGCTCGCCCTGCTCGACCGCGCCTGGGCCGACCCCGGCACGCACGTGCTGTCCCTCGTCGCCTGGGGTGGGGTGGGGAAGACGTCGCTGGTGACCCACTGGGTCGCCACCCGAATGGCGGCGAACGGCTGGCCGGGCGTCGAGCGGTACTACGACTGGAGCTTCTACAGCCAGGGCACGGGCGACTCGCGGCAGACGTCGTCCGACCTGTTCATCAGCGACGCCCTCAAGTTCTTCGGCGACCCCGACCCGGTGTTGGGGTCGCCGTGGGAGCGCGGCCAGCGGCTCGCCGGCCTCGTGCGGCAGCACCGCACCCTGCTCGTGCTCGACGGCGTGGAGCCGCTGCAATACCCGCCGACGGACAAATCCGGGCAGGCCGGCCGGCTGAAGGACCAGGCGCTCGACGCCCTGTTGCAGAGCCTCGTGCAGGAGAACACCGGCCTCTGCGTCGTCACCACCCGCGAGCACCTCGCCAACATCGACAGCTACCCGACGCAGCAGGAACACAAGCTCGACAAGCTGCTGCTCGACGCCGCCACCGGCCTCATCCGCCACCTGCAACTGGTGGGCAGCGACGACGAGATCGCGGCGATGTGGGAGGAGCTGGACGGACACGCGCTCTCCATGCTGCAGCTCGGCCGGCTGCTGGCCCGCGGCTACGGCCGCGACCTCCGCAAGTGGCGGGAGATGGGCTTCACGAAGGCGGACAGGCTGAAGCAGGGCCGCTCGACGATGAAGGTGATGCGGAAGTACGAGGCGTGGCTGGCGGGCGGCGAGAAGGAGCAGCAGTTAGAGCTGGCGGTCCTGCGACTGATGGGGCTGTTCGAGAAGCCGATGTCGCCGGGCTGCTTCGCGGCGCTGCGGGAGCCGCCGGTGATCGCCGGGCTGACGGAGCAGTTCGCCGGGGCGGAGGACTTCGAGCTGGAAGCGGCCGTGACGACGCTGATCGAGAACGAACTGCTGTCGCACGCCGGCGGGGACGACTACTCCGGCCCGCTGCTGTCCGTGCCGCTCGACGCCCACCCGCTCATCCGCGAATACTTCGCCGAGCAGTTGCAGACAGACCACCCAGCGGCGTTTAAGGAGGCCCACTCGCAGCTGTTCGACTACCTGTGCAAGACCACGCCGCACCGCCCGGATGGCCTCGAAGGACTGGCCCCGCTGTACGAGGCCGTCACCCACGGCTGCCTCGCTGGGAGGCACGCAGAGGCGTGCGACGCGGTGTACAATGACCGCATTCTCCGCGGCACGAGTCCAGGCGGGTTCTACAGCTCAAAGAGGCTCGGGGCGATCGGAGCCGACCTCGCGGCGGTGGCGGCGTTTTTCGACACACCCTGGAGTCTACTTTCGACGAACTTGCAGGTAGCGGATCAGGCGTGGCTGCTGAACCAAGCGGCGCAGCGCCTTCGTTCCCTAGGCAGGCTGACTGAATCGCTTCAGCCGACACGAGCGGGGTTGGAGATGCGGCTTCAGCAGAAGAATTGGAAGGCTGCGGGTAGAGCCGCCAGAAACCTGAGCGGATTGAAGGTGTCACTCGGCCAGCTGGCGGATGCCGTGTCCGACGCCCGCAAGTCGATCACTTATGCCGACCTGAGCGGAGATGCGTTCCTACAGATGGTGTGCAACACGGGGGCGGCAGACGCTTTGCATCAGTCCGGCAAGCGGGTCGAGGCCGGTACGCTCTTCGTCGACGCCGAGCGGATGCAGAAGGAACGTCAACCGGAATACGAGTTGCTCTACTCGGTTCAGGGCTTCAACTACTGCGATTGGCTATTCGCACCCGCCGACCGCGTCGCGTGGCAGGTTCTAATCCAGGCTGGCAGTACCGCCAGGAAGAACCCCCAAGAGCTAGCGATTTGCGTGGATGTCGAACACCACGCTACCAGAACTCTGGGGTGGGCGAGACAACACCTTGGCTTGCTCGACAACGCCCTCGATCACCTCACCCTCGCGCGAGTCGGGCTCGCTCGGGCGATCCTGGCAAACCCGCTCCCACAGCCCACACTGACCCTGCCACACGTCGCCGACGCCGTGAACGGCATCCGCGCAGCGGGGCAGGTGCATTTACTCCCCAACGGGCTGCTCACTGCGGCGCTCTACCACTTCGTCCGCGGGGAACACGACCTCGCCCGCCAGCACCTCGCCGAGGCCCAGCAGATCGCCGAGCGGGGGCCGATGCCTCTGTTCCTCGCCGACGTACACCTGCACCGCGCCCGCATGTTCCGCGACAGGACCGAACTGGCGAAGGCGGCCAAGCTTATCCGCGACCTCGGCTACGGCCGGCGGGACGACGAACTCGCCGACGCCGTTGAAGCCGCCAAGAACTGGTGAAGATCGCCGACCACGTCGGGTCGCGCAGTAGGGTGTCGAACCAGCCGTATCGTCCGCCGGACAGCGAACGCGGTTTGGACTCGGGACGACAGGCGAGGCGTGGTAGGATAGCGGTTCCGAAAGGAACCGGGCCGTGCGCACCGCCACCGCAACCGTACTGCTGTTCGCCGTCGCCACCGCCGTTGCGGACCCGCCGCGCCCGTCGCCGGAGGAGCTGGCCCGCAAGCTCGGCGACCCGTCGTTCGCCGTCCGCGAGAAGGCCACCGCCGCACTCTGGGCCAGCGGCAAGGCCGCCGTCCCCGCCCTCCGCAAGGCCGCCGCCGACCCCAGCCCCGAGGTCGCCCGCCGCGCCCGCGGCGTCCTCAACCGCTTCGACTGGTTCGACTACCCCGACACCCCGCCCGAAGTCCGCGCCGCCCTCCGCCGCTTCTTCGACACCGCCGGCCGCGATCGGCACGCTGCCTTCGCCGAACTCATCGCCCTCAACGCCACCGGCCGCGCCGCCGCCCGCGCCGTGCTCGACAACGACCTGTCGCCCACGACCCGCGACCCGCTCGCGGCGTTCCTCCTCACGCACCTCCGCCGCGAGGTGCCGGCCCGGGTCGTCGCCGGCGACACCAACACCGCGGCCGAGTTGGTGTCCCTGCACGCCACCCGCTCGGGCACCGCCGCCGGGGCCGCCGACCTCGCCGCCTTCCACGTCCTCCGCGGCACCCTGCCGCAAGCCATCACAGCCACCGAGGCCGCCCCGCCCTCCCCCGCCGCCGACCGCGTGCTCGCGCACCTGTACCGCGCCGCCCGCGACTGGCCGAAGGCGCGGACCGTCGCTGCCCGGGTGGACGCGGCCGACGCCGAGCGCCGCTCGAAGCTCCCGCAACCTCCGCCGACACTGGTTGAGACGCTGCTGGAGGAGGAAGGCGACTGGGCGGCGGCCCGCGACCACCCGGCGTCGCGGCCGGCCAACCTGCCGGAGGCGCTGCGGCTGACGTACCTGCGGCTCGCCGGCACGCCCGAGCAGTTCGAGGCCGGGGTGAAGCAGGTGGCGAGCGTCGGCGACGGCCCGGTGTTCACCGAGGCGGTGAAGGAGGCGGCCCACGCCCTGATGCTGAACCTCCGCGCGAGCGATGCCGCCGACCTGCTCGCCGCCCGCCGGCAGAACCTGGGCCTACTCGCCGAGGTGAACATCGCCCGGCTCCGCTACGCCGACGCCCTTCAAGCCATCGACCCGGCCGACGCCGAGGAGCGCGGGCGGTTCGGCCGCATCGACTACGACCTCCGCCGCGCCCGCGTGATGGCCCTCACCGGCGACCGGGCCGCGGCCGCGAAGCTGTTCGAGCAGTCCGCCGACGCCCTGGCCGCGCCGCCGGACCCGAACGGGGGACGCGACTGGATCGACATCGCCGGCGCCCGCCGCGGGCTGATCCGCTCCGAGCTCCGCGCCGGCTTCCGCGAGCTGGCCTGCGAGCACGCCGGCCGCTTCCTCGCCGGCCCCGCCCTCCCCGACGGGCGGACCGAAACGCTGTTCGACCTGCTCTTCGGCGCCGACGCCGACGCCGCCGAGGCGCTGTTCCACGCGCTCCGCGGTCGGCCGGGGGCCCAGCCCGGCGCGACGATGAAGGGCGTCCGCGAACTGCTGCTGGGGACGGCGCCGGCCGAACTCGTCACCGCGGCGCTGGACGCCCTCCCCGGCGAGGCGCCGCCGCTTCCGGGCGTGGCGCCGCTCGTCCGGCAGCGGCAGAGTCGGCTCACCGCGACGGCCCTCGTCGCCCGCGCCGCCGGCCGGCACACCGAAGCGGAAGCGGCGTTCGCCAAGGCCGCGGAGGGCGCCGCCGAAGATCCCATGACCGCCGGGGCGCGGGCGTGGGTGTACGGCACGTCCGACGCCTTCCGGCCGTGGGTCGAGTACGGCGACTACCTCGCCGACCGCGGCCGCCCCGCCGACGCCGCGGCGCGCTACGAGGAGGGGTGGAAGAAGTTCCCCGACGCGCCGCTGCTGCTGTTCCTGTCCGGGCAGGCGCTGGCGAAGGCGGGGCGCGTCGAGGAGGGGCGGAAGCGGATGGAGCTGTCGCACTGGGTGCCGCTCGGCAACGAGCGCGTCCGCGGCAAGTTCCTCGAAGACCTCGTGAAGCGCGGCGAGGCGAAGGCCGCGGCCCGCGAGACGGACCTGCTGCTGCGGGCGTGCTGGAGCCGCGACTTCTACTTCGGCAACGTCATCAACCAGGCCGGCCGGGCGGCCGTGCTCAACAAGGACTGGGCGACCGCCGAGCGCTGCGTGCAGCGTGCCCTCTTCGTGCTCCTCAAGACGCCCGATGTCACCTACGTGGACCCCGGCGCGTACCTCCACGTGCCGCACGACATGCTCGGCTACAGCGCCCGCGCCAGGCTCGCCGCCGGCGACGTGCCCGCGGCGATGGCCCTCGCCCGGCGGTACCTCGACACGACGCCCGGCTACGTGGAGCTGCCGTCGGGCATGGTGCCGGAGTTGGATAAGCGCGGCCACAAGGCGGAGGCCGACGAGCTGTTCGGCCGGGTGTGGGCGGCGCACCGGAAGGTGCTGACCGACTTCCCGGCGAGCCCGTCGTCGCGGAACGCGCTGGCGGCGCTGGCGGCGAACTGCCGCCGCGAACTCGACGCGGCGAAGGTGTACGCGTCGGAGGCGGTGGCGGCCGACCCGAAGTCGGCCGGCTACCGCGAGACGCTCGCCGAGGTGCTATTCCGCCGCGGCGAGCGGGCCGAAGCCGTGAAGCTGATGGAAGCGCTGGCGGCCGAGTACCCGCGGAGCCGGCTGTACCGCCGGCAGCTGGCCCGCTACCGCACCGCCGACCCCGCGAGCCCGCTGCCGGAGGCCGAGGGGGGTTGACCCCCGCAACAAATCCGCCGGGCGGGCGAATCGCTAACATAAGTCGATCCGCGCCGCCGCCCGTTTCCGATCGGACTCATGCGCCAGAACGCTCCCAACATCGCCGCCTTCGTCGTCCTCGCCGCCGCCGCCACCGGGCTGTGGTGGTACGCCGACCGGAACTGGATTCCCAAGCCCGAACCGGCCGCGAAAACCGAAGTGCCCCAGCCGGCCTCGGCCGACGCGGTCGCGGCCGCCGCCGGGGGCGCCGTCGCGCACGCGCCGCCGAAGCTCGCCCCGCCCGCCCCGAAGGTCGAGCCGAAGGCGCCCGCCGCGCCTACCGAGCCGCCCACGCTCATCACCCTCGGCGGCGACGGGTTCAACAATCGCGTCACCCTCACCACCCAGGGCGCCGGCGTCCAGCAGGTCATCCTCCCGGCGTTCGACGAGGCCGACCGCATCGGCCACGAGGTGAAGGAGGACGGCAAGCCGGTGCCGCTCCACCTCATCCCCGGCGAGAAGCGCGTCCGCGGCGAGAAGCTGAAGGAAGACTTCGTCGTCCCGCACCTGCCGCCGGGGAAGGTGAACGACCCCGCGCTGCGCGGCCGCCTCGCGGAGCCGGCGTACACCCTGTTCCACTACGCCTCGCCCGACGACAAGCACCCCGACCCGCACCTCGGCACCGTCAACTGGCGCGTCGTCGAGGAGAGCCGCCCGGCCGACGGGCCGCACACCGTCGCGTTCGAGGCCGTGCTCGGCGAGCCGTTCTTCGTGAAGGTCCGCAAGTCGTACACCCTCGCCCCGAAGGACTATCACATCGGCCTGCGGCTGGAGTTCTCCCGCACCGACACCGGCGGCAAGGCGGCCCGGCCGTTCCGCTACCAGCTGTCGGGGCCGCGCGGGCTGCCGGTCGAGGGCGAGTGGTACACCAGCACCACCCGCACGGCGCTGGTCGGCTACGACAACCGCAACCGGCCGCGGCGACAGTACGAGGACGCGGCGTCGATCAACACCAAGCGCGGCGGCGAGGCGCTCCACGCCGGCAACGGCGAGAACCAGTTCCGCTACATCGCCATCGCCACGCCGTACTTCGCGTCGGCGCTCGCCGTCGACCGCTCGGCCGACCCGAAGGCGAACCCGTGGGCGTACGTCCGCGCCACCAGCGAGCTGCCGTTCCTGCCGCCGCCCGAGGAGCGGGCCAAGAT
>DASPHQ010001126.1:0-5105 GCA_035629595.1 Urbifossiella sp.
TAGTCCGCCCGCCGCCGGACCTCTTCAGCCAACATCCGGTAGACCGCCGGTACTGCATACGCCCGACCAGGCTTTTGTTTTTCCAAAAACTCGCCACACTTCCCGCTCGCGTGCGTGGAGTGCTCCAGAAGGCTCAAGTCCGAGATCCGGAGGTGAGTTCGATCGGCCAGGTCGTTGACGGGCGCCCCGAGAGAGTGCTCGGCCGCGACTTTCGCGTTGATGTCCGCGATGTCTGTCGGGTCCAGCTCGTTCAGGCAGAAGGAGTTCCGACCGGCGCAGCTCGCCCCGCCATTCAGGGTAATCGTGTACGAAGTGTTTGTCACGAAGTTGACGGAGGCAACGTCAACCCCGAGTACCATGCAATTTTGGTACATCTTTCCTAGTATTGACAGCCCCGGCACCTTCTGGGCCTTCACCGCGGGGCTTGTCTTGGTTTTTGGCTTCCCCGTGCCGGGAACAGCCTTTTTCTCCCGCTTCAAAAGCTCCGGCAGTCCCCACCGCTTGAGGTGTAGCGCCCTGGTTTTGATCTGAAAGCACTCTGCGGACTCTGACCCAGCCGGGTCGAAGAAGAACACCACGACATCTTCGTGCTGCTCCAGGATCAGGACGTAATCCTTATTCGACTCGTGCAACTCGAACAGACGGCACAGCGCCCAACTCTTCTGGAAATCGATCCGATTGGCCGAAGACGCCCCGCTGGATTCTCGCGGCTTCGTCAAAATTGCGTCGCGCAGCCCCATGGGCGATGTACGAGAACCGTGGTGCCGGATTCAGTGGGAGCATATCGGCCGTTTGGGCGACCGGCCATACAAGGCAATCGTCGGCCTGATCGGCCACGCCGGCGCTGATCGGCCGCCGACGGTCGGACGGAACGACTCCGAGGCGGGCGGCGGTAAGGAATCCGGTAGGGAAAGATTGGGAAACGGTAGGGGGGTGGGTGGGTAAGGTATCCGTTGTGCATCTCATCGGTGCGTCTTACGAGTCGCAATGGGTCACTACCGAATGGCCGAGGGAGAAGTCACCCGCGCCGCCACCCGCTTGCATCCGTCCCCCAAACCGGGCTATGCTCCCGGGATGAAGCACCTGATCACCCTCGTCCTGCTCCTGATCGCCAGCCCACTGCTGGCGGCCGACCCCATCACCGGAAGGGTGGTTGGCATCGCCGACGGGGACACGCTCACCGTGCTGGACACCGCGAAGACCCGGCACAAGGTGCGGCTGCACGGGATCGACGCCCCGGAGAAGGCTCAGGCGTTCGGCACGAAGGCGAAGGAGGCGCTCGCCGCTCTCGTGTTCCAGAAGGACGTGACGGTCACGGTTGTCGATGAGGACCGCTACGGGCGGCAGGTCGGGAAGGTGATGCAGGGCGGCACCGACGTGAACACGGCGCTCGTGCGCGCGGGCTACGCCTGGCGCTACGCGACCTACGACAAGAAGGGCGAGTACACCGCCGCCCAGGACGAGGCGAAGGTGGCGCGGCGGGGGCTGTGGGCCGACCCGGGGCCTACCCCGCCCTGGGAGTTCCGCCGGAAGAAGTGACTGGATCCAGCCGACAGAGACCTTATCCCCGTCTGATGCCTTCACACATAAAGGCGACCCTCGCGGGGGTAGCGCGGATGCCGGGCGATGGCCCGATGGTCTGCCGTCTCGACCGCCCGTGCCGCCCCGACCGCGGCGATGACGGCATCGATCGCGTCCCCGCCGGGGTTCCGCATCATCACCCGGCGGAAGCGGTCGTCGAACCGCACCTCGCCCGCCAGCCAGCCGAGGATCGCGTGCCGTGTCAGGCGCCGCCTGCGGGTGAGCGGGCCGCCCGCTGGCTGCTTGTAGTTCTGGTGCGGCGCCCCCACCCGCTTCAGCACCGAGCCGGGGCAGCACTCGACGAGGACCCGCTTGGCGGTGGGGAGCCGCCGGTAGTGGAACGGGAGGATCGCCGTGCCCCGCACCTCCCGGAGCGGCCCGATCACGTCCCGCATCCCGTAGAAGGTCTGATAGATCATCCGATAATGGAACGCATCGAACGGGGCCTTCGCCTCGCCGTCCGTCGCCCGCCGGATGTGCTTCCGCTGGAACAACGCCATCGCCCGCCGGACGCACTCCAGCCCGCAGTCGTAGGCCTCCTCCCCCCACTCACCGAGGAAGGTGAAGTGCTCGGGCCAAGTGGTACCGGCGGGGAAGAGTTCGAGCGGCAGGCCGAACGGGAAGTCGCACCCCCACAGGGCCGCGTCCGACGCCGCGATCATCCGAACCAGGTGTCCAAGCACGGGGGCGCGGTCGGCGGTCCCGCAGAGTGCCGTCATGGGGTCGAGGGCGTGCAGCTCCAGAGATGGACCGCGGCGGGCCGCGCGGGGGCGGACCTCGGCGACCCAGAGGTTGTCGCCGGCCTTTTTCGCGCCGCTGAAATCGACGCCGTAGAACCGCTCGAAGGGGGGAAGCGTCATCGCCGCCACCCGCCCGTTCCGTCTACGACCCCGATGACCCCCGCCGAACCCGAGTGCAGTTTTCCGTGCAGGTTTCCCCCCGCGAACGGTGCCGATTCGTGCAGTTTATGCGATCCGTGCGAATGTCTTAAGTCGTTGCTATTGGCTTTCTTAGGGTTTTTCCGGGTTCGCGTTTTGTTGCGGTAGTGGTAGCCGTCGAACGGTGCCTTCGCGTCGGTGTCGGTGGTGCGGCGGAGGTGCATCCGGTCGCCGACGAGCAGGGCGCGGCGGATGCATTCGAGCCCGCAGGCGTAGGCTTCGTCGCCCCACTCACGGAGGAAGTCGAACTGGTGGAGCCAGTCGGCGGTGGAGGGGAAGAGTTCGACCGGCAGGCCGAACGGGTGGTCGAAGCCCCACAGGGCGGATTCCGACGCGGCCACCAGTTCGACCAGGTGCCCCAGTGCCGGCGCCCGCGCGGCGGTGCCGGCCAAGTCTTCGAGCCGGTCGAGGGCGACCAGCACCGGTCGGCCGCGGCGGCGCGGCTCGACGCGGGCCACCCAGATGTTGCGGCCGGCGAGCTTCGCCCCGGAGAAATCGACGCCGTACACCGCGGAGAAGTCGGGAACACGCATCCCGCCATTCTGCGCGGCGGCGGGTGCGTGTCCCAGGTCAGCCGGTGTCACTTCCTCAGCTGCACCTCGTAGACGCGGTTAAGCGTCGCCTCCCCCTCGCGGCCGGGTGGCGGCGTGCCGCGGATCACAGCGGCGCCGTTCGTCACCTCGTACCGCAACGGCTTTCCGGTGAATGGGTCGTGCGGCAGGGGCAGCCGTACCTCGTCGAGCGAGCCCGGAGCCCGCCGGCCGTTCGCCGCCGCAAACGCCCGCACCGCCTCGACGGCCTGGAGCATGGCGACCTGCTGCTGGATGCGGCTGCGGGCGATCGACACCTTGCCGATCGCCGGCCCGAGTGGGCCGAACAGCCCTGTCGGTTCCGCCTTGTCGAATCCGGAGGGGAGTTGCCACGCGGGCACGGTCAGCCACTTGAGGACGTCGTCGCGGGACGCCTCGAACCGGTACACCTCGTCGAGCAGGATGACCTGCATCGGCGGGAACGCCTCGATCCGCAGGTCGCGGACCGGCGGCGCCGGCAGGAGCCGGGTGCGGGCCTCGGCGACCTGCTTGGCGTCCGCCGCTCGCTCGCCGAGGTAGGTGGCCGGCGTCGGCGGTGCCTTCCGCGGCGGCGGCGGCGGCGGGGGATCGAACTTGGCGCCCTTGGCCGGGGCGGCGAGGGCCTCCTTGGGGGGAGCAGCGAGGTCGAGAAGTCGGGTGACTTTCATGACCGCGACGCCGATCTGTGCCTCACTCATTGGGTTCTTGCGGTCGAGGTACGGGTCGATCTCACCGGTCAGGAACGTCCGCTCGCCGTGGACCGCCTTCCGCATGTCGAACAGCGGGCTTGGCAGGTCGCTCAGCGCCCAGAACAGGTTCGGCGCCCCCGCCTCGGCGACGAATTCCTCGACCGAGGACAGCGCGACCGCGGCGATGGCGATGCCGACCAGCGACCCGATGAGGGTGGGGTGTTCGTTTAGGGTGCGGGCCAAGGCGAGGTGAGTCTGGATGGTCTCGGCCGCGGCCACGAAGTCGCCGCGGGCGATCTCCCCGCGCGCCCGCACCCGGAGCACCGTCGCCAGTTGCCGCATCTGTTGGAGGTCGGGGAGCAGTAAGGTAATCCCGTCCTCCTTGAAGTCCCCGACGATCTGCCAGTCGATCGACTCCATCCGGGCCGCCCGCATCGCCTGTCGGACGGAGGTGCCGCCGTAGTCCTCGAGCTCCTTGACGCCGCGCAGCTCGGCGAGCGGGGCGTTCAGCCACTTCTCGCGCTGCTCGATCGCCTCCTTGTTGTGGAAGAAGTGGTACTGTTCGCCGAAGCTCTTGTAGAAGCCCTGCACCTGGTTCCCCGACCGGCCGTCGCGGGCCGTGGGCAGGAGCGTGAACCGCAGCGCCGGGACCGGCGGCACTGCCGGGCTCGCGGTCAGCTTCAGTAGATACTTCCCGTCCTTGATCTGCGGGCCGGGCTGAGAGCGAGCGTCGGCGACGACGAGGGCGGCGAGGACGAGCGCGCAGGGGGGCACGAGGAACCGCACGGGTTCACCTCCGGTTGGGGGTTCGAGGTCAGTCGATCACACCACGACGAGCGTCGAGCGGTGTCAGCGGGGGGCCGGGCGGGGCGACGCCGGCCAGGGGTTCGGGCGCGGGCCAGCGGTCGGGGTCATCGTGGACGCGGATCGGGCCGTAATGGGGCGGGTCGGCCGCCTGGTACCCTGGCGACGGCTCCAGGACCGGAACCGGCATCACGACTGGGACGACGACCGGGGTCGGTACGGCCGGCTCTGGTCGCAGTATGATCCAGGCCAGTGCGGCGGTGTTCGTCAGCAGCAGGGCCGCGACGCCGAGCTTCCATCGGAGAGGCGTCGGGGCCGCGGCGCGCCCCATCTGGAACAACAATTCCGCCGCATCGGGACCGGCGGCCGGGGTGAATCGGGCGAGGCGGTGGGCGGTCATGCGGTGTCCCTCACGCCGAGGCGGTCGCGCAGGGCGGTGATCCCGGCTTCGTACCGGCGGAATGCGGTGCTGACGGCACACCCGGCCGCGGCCGCGGACTGTTCCAGGGTCAACCCGCCCCACA
>DASPHQ010001127.1:0-6009 GCA_035629595.1 Urbifossiella sp.
GTGGTCCGGCGAAAGCCTATCCCGGACCTCACATCGCGCGAGCAAGTTCGTCGCGTGCACCTTCCGCCTCCGCCACTCGTAGTCTTCTGGCGTCCCGCTGGACTGAATGATCACTCGTCCGGCGCGGTCACGGGTCACCACGTAGCGCCCGT
Organism: Urbifossiella sp.; assembly: GCA_035629595.1. Lineage (GTDB taxonomy): Bacteria > Planctomycetota > Planctomycetia > Gemmatales > Gemmataceae > Urbifossiella. Next base: position 153 of record DASPHQ010001127.1, read on the forward strand.
CGTATGACACCACGTCGTCGCGCATGTCATCTGCCGGTCCGAGGAAATCCTCCCAGACGCGGAGAAATTGGGTTCGAGCGTACAACGACCCACCCCCGACGAGGGGCGACTCGAAGTGCTTGAGCCAGGCGGCTTGGTACGCCGGTGTCGGGCGAACGTAGAGGGCGCACAGGGCAGGACCGAGCACCGGGCTGATGGCGCATTCGTCGCTGTGAAAGTGGTGGACCAACGCCACGAGCATCTCTTCGAACGTGTCGCCCCCGACTACCCCAAGAGTTTGATCCTCCCAGGCATTCCAGCATCGCACAACTTCCCCGCCGATCTGGAAACGGCTCCACTTCATCGTCAGACAAAAGCCGCCCGCGTTGAAGAGCGATCCGTCGAGGAGCGTTTGAACGGCGTCCTCGATGCGCGCGAAGGAAATCTCGGGCGCGAGTCTGTCCCCGCTGACAGCCGCCGCCCGTCCGGCCGTCACGCTCGCCAGCACCACCGCCACGGTCGGGAGTTCGATGCCTAGTCGCTTGGCGACCCGAAATGCTGCGATCCGAGCCGTCTGGGCCCGGGCGCGTGCCGCGTCAGGGGTACAGCCAAGCTGGCCAGCGATCTGGTTGAAGTCCTTCCCGCTGCAGCGGGCCTCGAGAATCTCTCGCTGCTCGACGGGCAATTCCGCGAAGATCCTGTCAAGGATCGTGCGCACCTCCCATGGCCTGAGACTCTCCTCCGGTTCCGGCGCCGCGGGCTCCAACTCAAGACCATCCCACGTCGCTCTGCGACGCTCTCGCCGCCAGAGGTCCTTCGCGTAGTTATCGAGGATTACGAAGAGCCACGCTTGGACGTCTCGAACCTCCTCGCCGCGCTCCAGTGCCAGGTAGGCTCGTAGCCACACCTCCTGGACGGCGTCCTCCGCTCTCTGCTCATGGCTGAGCAGGCGGCGGGCAAGAGCGAGCAACGCAGGCGCGTGTTCGGGGATCATGTCCTCGACACGCATCCGCGGCGTCTCTTCGTCGGATGTATTCATCCCACGCAATCGATCGGGACCGAAACTACCAATGAGCCCTCGGGACGCACCGTCCCGGAGGGTAGACGTACCGCGCGGCGGCCGCGCATGGGGAAAAATCGGAAACTGGAAAGCGCGGAAGGTTTCGTGAATCCGACCATGCGCGATCCCGGCTAGGTGCGTCTCAGAAGGAGTGGAGGCGGTGGGAGCCGGGGCGGTCAGCGGGGTGCGAGCCCCTCGATCGCCCTCTTGCCAGCTGTCTACACCATACCCGGTCACAAAGGCTGCACAAAGACGCTCCTTTGGAATCCGCACAGAGTGTTGCGGACCCGGAGAGGGTCTGTACCCAGCGAGAGGAACACAGCTCAGATCCACCAAGCATGCTGAAGTGAGCCTGCACAGGAACGTCGCCGGTGAAATCCCCCCTTCCGAGGAAGGGGGGACGCCGCCGGTCGGGTTGCACCCCGACGAGCGACTTGTCCCACAACCGAAGACACCGGCAGCGGGACCGCCAGAACGTCATCCTCTCCGCCCCTTTACCGCTAACGTGCTGCCGGTCCGGCAGCGAACGGTGCCGGTGATAGGGAAGCACGTGGGTGGCTGGCAGTCAAGCAGATACCACGCCGGCTTCGGTTGCGATCCTCGCAACCGAAGCCGGCGTTGTTTCATTTCCGAGTGGAGCGCCGGCAGCAGAGGCAGCGACGCAGACAGACGGAGACCACCCGGAGGCCTGACACATGCCAGCTGACGTTACCACCGAGCTGCCACCCCTTGATGAGCTTGACCTGCTCGACAAGAACTTGGCTGACGACATGCTCTATAACCGCCCGTTGTACGGCCCGAGCCGGCCGGCGGAGCCACACCCCCTCGACCCGCTGATCCTCGGAGCGGATGGACGTTTGGAGCCGGCGGCGGTTGTAGTACCGACAGGCGGTGAGCTGATCTGGCCGGACGTGTACGCCGTCCTGGCGAAGCACCAAGTGGACGGAACCGACGGCTGGTCGGTCCGGGACGCCGTCGCCCAGTTGCACGATTGGGCGGAGGTGTTCCGGGTCGCGTTTAAACTGGAAATCCCCGCCGTCCCGTTGCGGGTCGCCCGGCTCCGGTGGAACTGCCTTGGGCATTTCAACCCGGGCTTCAACGACTTCGGGCTCCTCGACGAGATCGCCCTCGACGCATTCCACCTCGAGCGGCGACTGCGGGAGGGGAACTGGTACCAGGTCATCGGGACGTTGCTGCACGAGCAGCTCCACTACTGGCAGAAGCTGCACGGGACGCCCGGGCGCAACAACTACCACAACGTTCAATTCCGGGCCAAGGCCCTGGCGTGCGGACTGGCCGTGAGCGACCGCGGGGTTACCGAGGGGTACGTCGAGGACGGCCCGTTCCTGGCGCTGCTGGCCGGGCGGGGCGTGATGGTGCCGAAGATCGTGGGCGTTTCGGGTCGCGCCCGGCCGGCGGCCCGAGGCATCGGGTCGAAGCTCAAGAAGTGGTCGTGCGGCTGCACGCCGCCAGTGAACGTGCGGGTCGCGGTGAGCGACTTTCGAGCCCAGTGCCTGTGCTGTGGCGGGCCGTTCCTCTACCGGGGGTGATCGTGCCTGCGCACGACCGCCTTCGCCGGTCGGTCGACGGTTACGCCCTCCTCCTGCACGAGCTGCTGCGCCTGCGGCGCTGCGTACGGGACCCGAACGCGGCGGAGGGTACGACGCGGTGTTCCGGCGGAATGCCCTCGCACGTGACCTGATCGTCGGCGCAACCGGCGCGGACGAAGGGCGCCTCGACGGCAGCCCGTTGATCCCGCTGATGACCGCCTGCGGCGTCGAGCCGCCGCTCTCCATGACCCTCGATCGGATGCTCCGCGATGATTAACCGCCTGCTCGACTTGTACCGCGGATGGCCGACCGGGGGCCGCGTGGCGTTCTGGATCGCCATGCTCTTCGGCCCGGTGGTGGAGTTCTGGCCGCCCGCGGTCGCGGTGGCCGCGGTGCTTGCCGTTGGCGGAGCCGTCGACGGGGTCCGCGCGGCCTGGGCTTCGCTCGGCACGGCCGAGGTCCCCGCGCGGGCCTTCTACCCCGCGCTCGCCGGCCTCGGGCTCTCGGTCCTGACGTTCCTGGCCGGCATGGCCTCCACCCCGAAGCAGGTGCCCGGGATCGTCCTGTTCCTCTCGCTGGTCCTCATCCCGGTCCTCGGCGTCGTCACCCGAGGAGCCTGGCGGGCGAAGCGCGACGGGCGCTCGACGGACGAGCTGATCGCCGAGCTGAACAAGCGGTACGGGGTCGAGCGGAAGCGACTCAAAGACTCGCTGATGGACGACGTCACGAAGGGCATGGCCCTGGAGGAGCTGCACGCCCTCTACGTCGACGCGATGGCCCAGCTCACCAACGTCCGGTAGGCGGGCGAGTGCGATGACGCCGCGCAACAAGCTGCTGGACGCCGTTCGGGGGAAGGAGGGTAGCGGCCCCCGATCGCCCAGCCCGCCGTTCGGGATGAAGCAGCTCGCCCGGCACGGCGGGGCCAACCCACAGCTCCCGGGCGGGGACGAGCTGGGGACAAGCGGCCCGGTTTACAGGCGCAATCGCCTGATAATTGGGGCGACCCAGTTCGGCAAGAGCACAGCCGCGCTGTCTGAGGTCGTAGGTCCGGCAATCTTGGGCGGAAAAGTGGCTGTCTTGGTGGCGGACACGCATTCCCGATTTGGGAATGAAACGGCCGAGTTCGCGCTCGCGAAAGGGCAGGGCTTCCGGACGGTGGTGGTCGACCTCAGCGACATCACCTGGGTGTTCAGCTTCGGGTTTTGCGACAAGCCTGACCCGAACCTCCCGTGGCGGGAGTTCCGACAGCAGGTGTTCGAGCGGGCGCGGGAGGTGGCCGAGTTGGCCATCTCGCAGCGCGGCCCGGAGTACGGCGGCCTCGACGGGAAGGTGAACGTCAAGAAGTACGCCATCCTCGCGATCGCCGCCTGGATGTTCTCGGCCGAGGATCTGCCGCTCGCGCAACTCCCGTTCGCCCTGAAGCCGGGGACGACGGAGTTCGACCGGATCCTGAATACCTGCCGCGACCCCGAGACGCGGCAGGCCCTGCTGGAGATGGCCGCGCTGTGGAACCCGCGGCGGCCGGACGAGTTCCACAGGACGGTCGCCCCGGCGGAGCGGCTGATCGACGAGCTGTTCAACGACGAAACCCTCCGGGCCTACGGCGAGGCCACGGCCGACCTCGAGGAGGTCCTGAAGAACAAGGGGATCATCTGCTTCACCGGCGGGACGAACGAGTACACCACCCGCGTGATCCTCCGGTCGGTGTGGCAACGGCTGATCCGGGTCCTGAAGCGGCACTGGAAGCGGAGCGGGGAGAAGCCCCTCCCGGTCCTGTTCGCGGCCGACGAGTGCAGCACCTACACGGGCGAGCCCGAAGCCCAGAGCTTGGCCGAGTGCCTGAAGATGATGACGGACCCCGACACCGGGGAAGGCGGGTTCGTCCTCATCTCGCAAACGCCGGACTTCGGCAGCCCGGGCGTGAACCTGAAGGTGAGCCAGTGCTGTAGCTGGAAGGCGTTCTTCCACTGCGCCGGCTTGGTCGCCCCGCTGGCCGCCGTGGAACTCAAGGGCGGGCTCAACCCGCTGCAGGTGAAGCGGGTCAGGAAGAAGGTCGAGCACACCGGGCAGTTCGAGGCGGTGAAGGTCTACAGCCAGAGCAAGCGGAAGGACAAGGACGGCAAGGACCTCGTCGAGGAGCGGGAGAACACCGTCTTCCAGCCCGTGTACCGGGAGGTCGAGGAGGAGGAACTGTGGAGCCTGAGCGACCTCGTCCACCTCGCCGACATGGGCCTACAGCGGCTGCGGGTTGGCGAATGCTGGGTGCGGGACGGGGCGGAGGTCTCCTTCCGGAAGGTCCCGCCGCCGGCGCCGCTGTGGACCTTCGACGGCCAGGGCCGGCGGATGTTGGAGGAGCACGCCCGCCGCCAGCGGGAGCAGGGCGTCTTCCGCCGGGTGGCGGACACGACTCCGCCCCTCCCGCCCGCGCCCCCGGCCTCGACTCCGCCGTCGCCCGCGCCGTCCAGGCCCGCGGCCGGGACCAGGCGGCCGCCCAGAGGGATGAGCTGAGGCTCGCCGTCCTCGACGAGCACGTGCTGAACGCCCGGCACCTGCTGACCCTCGGGCTGTTCCGGTCCGCGAGCCACGTGAACGACTGGCTCCGGAAGGGCGTGGAGAGCGGGCTGCTGCGGTTCTACACGCGGTACCGCATCCGCGAGCGGGAGAAGCAGTGCAAGCCGGAGTACTGGTACTCGTCGAGCGACGTGCGGTTCAAGCGGGACAACAACCGCCACGAGGTCTACCTGACCGAGTTCCTGAGCCTCTACTGGCTCTTCTCCCCGCAGGTGTGGCGCGGGCCGGACGTGGACCAGGCCCTGCTCGCCGACGCCGAGCTGACGATCGGCGGCACGCGGTACCTGATCGAGTTGGACACCGGGACGATGACCCACAAGCAGCTGAAGGGGCGGTTCAAGACGCTGTCGAAGTCGCCCGACACGGTGCTGTTCGTGACCCTCGGCCGGGACCGCCGCCTCAACGGGGTGCTGCGGACCGCGGCCGGGTTCGAGGGGCTCAACCTCGTCGCGACGACCTTCGCGGCGGTCTACACGCAGCCGTTCGGGCGGGTGTGGCACCAGCCGGGGTCGGCCGAGCTACGGAAGGTGGATTTACCTGCGGATTTACCGACGGACTGCACTTTCCGCAACTTCCTGTGTCTGAGCGGCTGACCGTGGGTGGGTAGACGAAGGCCGGCCCGTCCGGGACGATGGCGTTACCACACGACCCTCGCCCCGGACGGACCCGGCCATGGCATCTTCGCATCCCCTCCCCC
>DASPHQ010001128.1:0-6387 GCA_035629595.1 Urbifossiella sp.
ACCGTCGGGCGTCCACACGACCGGCCGTCCGGACTCATCCGGTCGACCGGTCGGCCGACCTGACGGCTGGGGGTCTGGCGGATGACGGGCACTCGAGTCGGGCACCGCCCGACGGGGGTAGATGCCCACGGCCGCCCACACCGGGAGCCACCCTGAGGAGGACTCCGCTCCACTACCGTGCCTGTCCCTAGAGGTCGTGGCGATAAGGCGAGGCTCGGCGGGCCATATGTTGCGCCACGCGCCGTCGCTGGGCGGCGGGAAGAGTTGCTAGAGTCCTCTCTGCGAGCACTGAAACTCGCCCGAGCAGGCCACCGGCACGGCTCTGTTCGCGAGGCCAGTTCTCGCGGGTAGGCAGTTAAACAAGGGAGGTGTCCCATGCCGAAGTTCAGCCCCGGCGACGTGGTCCGCCTGAAGAGCGGCGGGCGTAGGATGACCGTGGCCCGGTCGTGCCGCCACCCGGCGACCGGGGCGCGCATGGTGGTGTGCTACTGGGAGGATTCGGACCGGGTGAAGCACCAGGCGCTCCCGCCCGCGGCACTGGAGGCGGACGACGTCCCGGCTCCGAGTGCCAACGAGGCACCCAGCCTCGCCAGCACCTGACCGGCCGTGACCGGTGCCCGCGCCCGCAGTGGGCCGTCCCGGTGCCCCGATCCGGTACCGGGGGCGGCTAGACGCCGTGGCTTCAACACCACGGCCGTCGCTGCCCCCCTCCTCACCAAGTGCGGCCAGGAACACGTAAAGCTTGTGGCCGTGCCGGCGCAGGAGTACTCGTACCTCCCCGCCGCTGCGCTACGGGACCCTTGAGGCAACTCGATCCTGTGCGTGTGATTCCGCGGCTCCACCGTGTCCATCCCGCCACATCGCCCCACCCCTCCCTGACGCCCTGATCGGAAAAAGCGGGAAAGAGGCCTTCGGCTTTGTCGCCACCTGGCGGAGAAGCAGATCGGAGGGCCGGCCAAGCCGCCGTGCAGCCGCCCCTAACCCCCGACTCCCGGAGTGCCCTCATGACCGAGTCCCAACGACAACAGATCCTCCGCCGGTTCGAGCAGCAATGCGAGGAGCGCCAGGCGTGGCTGCTCCGGTCGATGGAGTGGCTGGAGCGAATCTGTCGCGGCCCCCGCATCATCATCGACATCCTCGACGCCGTCTCCTGGCTGGGCAGCGCCTTCGGCTGAGAACTGCGCCCCGCCGCCGAAGGCCATCCGGCCCCGGCGGCGGGCCTTTCTCGTTTCGGTGCGCGACCGGGTCGACAAAGTGCATCCGGTGGTGCGTATTATCTGTTAGCGAACAAGGAGGCCATCCCGTGACTGACCGCTTCGATATCGAGACCTTGATGGAGGGTGTGCGGAAGGGGGACCCTGCCTCGCAGGCGAAGTTCTTCGACCATTACTTCCCCACGATCAGCAGGTGGGTAGACGGCCGTTTGCACCGCGCCCTCCGCTCCCTCCTCGACCCGGGGGACATCGCCTCAACCGTCTGTAGGACCATCCTCAGCCGGGCCGAGTGCGGCCGGCTGGCCGCCGAGGCGTTCACCTCCAACCCCTCCGGTGTCCTCTTCCGGACGATGATGGACAAGCTCTGCGACCGGAGCAAGATGTACCTGCAAACGCAGGGGCGCGACGCCAGGCTCACCCGGCACGCTAGTGCCCTCGATACCGAGGAGGAGCGGTTCGAGACCCCGTCCCGTGCGGACGGCGACCAGGACGTCGAACTGCGTGACCAGGTCGCCGAAGTGAAGCGGCGGCTGTGCGAGAAAGACCGGTCGATCCTCGACCTGCGGGTAAAAGGGCACACCGACCGGGAGATCGGGAAGGTGTTGAAGATTAGCGGCGAGCGCGTCGGGCAGCGGTTCCGCGAACGGATCGCCCCCGTCATCAAGTCCGTGTGGCAAGGGGCGTGCGGCCTGCGCGCCGACGCCCTCGTGCCGGAAGCCACCCCCCCGGCGGAGTAACCTCCATGTGCGAGCCGACCCCCACGCCGGCCGACCTGTTCGATGAGGCGTGGCAGGAGTGGTATCGAACCGACCGCGTCGGCCTCACGCCGTCAATCGCCGACTACCTGCCGGCCGGCCAGTCTGAAGCGGACCGGGCCGAAACCTTGATCACCCTGATCCGGATCGACCAGGAGTACCGCTGGTCGCCGGCGGGTTACGACTCCGTCCCCGGCCTGGGCCGTCCGGTGCGCGACTACCTGGCGGAATGGCCAGCGGTCAGTGAGCCCCACCGGCTGATCTCGTTGGTGGACAAGGAGGTGGAGGTTCGTCGGCTCCCGAGCGGCGAGCAACTGCGCCTGTTCGGGGAACTGCTGAAGGTCAACGTGGCGCGGCACCCGATGGCGGAACCGCCCGCGCCGCCGCCGGGTGCCCCAGCCGTCGCATCCTACGACATCCTCGAACGATTGAATGACGGCGGCCAGGCGACGTTGTGGCTGGCCCAACCGCGGGGTGGCGGCCCGCGCGTAGTCATCAAGGTGCCCAAGGAGGGGTTGGCGAACCTGGCGAGGCACACCCAGGAGGTGACCGCGCTCCAGACCCTCCACCAACTCCAGCCCGACGAAACGATTATCGATCTCCGGGAATTCAGCCTGGACCCGCCCTACCTCGTCACGACCTACTACCCGGAGGGCTCGCTCGACAAGCGCCTGTGCGGTACCCCGCTCGGCCCGCGCGAGGCCGCCCGGCTGACCGCGCGGCTGGCCGGGCCGGTCGGGCGGGCGCATGACAAGGGGATTATTCACCGGGACGTCAAGCCGGCGAACACCCTGCTTCGCCGGGCGGACGGCGACAACCTCCCCCGGCTGCGGCCCGGGGACGGCGGGCAGTACGACGTCGTGCTGGCCGACCTTGGCTGCGCTCACCTCCCCAGCGAAGGGGGAGTGGCCGGCCCGACCCTGCCCGGCCAGGCGATCGGCACCCCGAGCTACATGCCCCCGGAGCAGGCGCGGAGGGACGGCTGTAGGGCGGCGGCGACGGCTGATGTCTACTCGCTCGGCGCGGTGCTCTACGAGTGCCTCACCGGGCGGCCCCCGTTCCTGGCCACGTCGCCTGAGGGGACGATCCAGCAGGTGATCGCGGACGAGGGTCCGGTGCCGCCGTCGCGGCTGATCCCGACCGTGCCGCGCGACCTGGAGACGATCTGCCTGAAGTGCCTCCGCAAGGAACCGGACGGCCGCTACGCTAAGGCCCAGGACCTCGCCGACGACCTCGGCCGCTTCCTGAACGGCGAGGCGATCCTGGCACGTCCGGAGTCGCTAACCGAACGGGCGCGGCGGTGGTGCCGGCGTCGCCCGGCAATTACCACGGCGGTTGGGGCCGCGGTACTACTTCTCGTCATCGGGGGGGTGGCCTACAAGTACCTCGTTTACGACCCAACTCGTGTGAGGGATGTAGCAGAATCCAGCCGAGCGAATGACGTCCGTGCGGTCATTCGCGAGTTCGACGGCCGTTTGGCACTGGGCGACCTCGGGGGAGCCGCATCCAAACTCCAGGGTGCCGAAGGGCGGGTCGAGGGCAGTGAGTCCCTGGCGTTGTGGGATGTCGTCAAGGAGGCGCGGAAGGACTACGACGCGGCCGCCGGGTTGGAGAGGGTGCGGTCCAACCTCTCGGCGCTCGGATTACGCGGGGGCGTCCGGACGCGCGGCGAGCGCATGGTCGCGGTCGGCCTGGATTCGGGCCAGGCCGACCGCGAGTTCGGCGCGATTTTCGAGAGCCTTGGCATGACCATCGGGCAGGACCACCAGCGAATCATCCCGGCGATCCGGTCATCTCGCATCCGGAAGCAGTTGGTGCAGGCGCTCGACTTCTGGGCCGTCACGCACATCTCCGTGGGTGGGGGCCGGTCAAAAGACCTCCTAATGCTGGCCGCCGCCGCCGACGCGGATTCTGTGAGAGAGAAGCTTCGGTTGGCCGTGTCCAACGGAGCGCCCGATCACGTGAAACGAGTCGCCAGAGGGATCAACTTGGAGGAGCAGACGCCGTCGACCCTGATGGTGTTGAGCAGTGCATTGTACAAGACCGGCGTGATACCAGAAGGCCGGGAGTTACTCCAGCAGGGAGTGACACGCTGGCCTGGCGACTTCTGGTTAAATAACGAACTATCAATTAGATTTCTAATTGACCCCACAGCGGACCCGCGTTCCCTTGCACAGGCGGTGCGCTACGCGCAAGGAGCCGTGGCGTGCCGTCCCGAGAGCGCGATGGCCCACTCGAACTTGGCGTTCGCACTCGCCGCGGTCAAAGACTGGGCCGGCTCGCTGGATGCCGCCGACCAGGCGCTCAAGCTGGACGGGGACAATCCCGCCGCCCTGCTCAACCGCAGCCGGGCGCTCATGAAACTAGATCGCTGGCCGGAGGCACGCGCCTCCTGTCTCCGAGTGCTGGGGGCTCGCCCGGATTTCGCCGAAGCCCTGGTCAACCTGGGTGAGTGCGACCGGACCCTGGGCGACCTCGAGAGCGCTGCCACCGCCGCCCAGAAGGCGCTGAAAGCCGCTCCGAACCTCCCCGCGGCCCTCGTTCTTCGGGCCACTGTGAAGGGAGAACTGAGCCAGTGGAAGGAAGCGGAGAAGGACTGTCGAAGCGCGCTTGAGCACGACGGGGATCTGGCCCGTGCCTGGTCTAATCTGAGCCTCGCCTTGGGCGAGCAGCAAAAACTCACTGAAGCCCTAGACGCGGCCGACCGGGCGGTTCAGTTGGACCCTGACGACTACGTCGTTCTGTACAACCGGGCGACTGTCCGGTGGTGGCGGGTCGATCGCGGACTTGCCGACCATTCGAAGAAGGACGAGCTCGGAAGAATTCACCGCGACCTCGACGCCGCCCTGGCACTCAAACCCAAGTTTGCCGCGGCCTTCGCAAGCCGGGGGATCGTCTTCATCGAACAGGGGCGGCTCGATAAGGCGAGGGAGGCGCTTCGGGAGGCGAACGACGTTGACCCCGACTCGCCGGACGGCTTCCTGCTTGAGGGCATGATCTGCCGGGCGAGGAAGGACGCCAAGGGAATGGCGAACGCGATGCGAAAGGCTGCGGATTCGAGGCCTATGTGGGCGCTGGCTCACAACAACCTGGCGGCCGCGCTGGGACTGTTGCACGACTACGAGGGCTGCATCCGCTCTGCCCAGAAGGCCCTGAGTATTGATCCCACGCTGGACACCCCCCACCTGTCCATGGCCGCGGCGCTCGCCGCTCTCGGCCGGCACAATGAGGCGATCCGGGAGTATGAGGAGTACATCCGAGGGGCTCAAAACCCAAGCGGGTTTACTTACGTTGTACTTGCCATCTCGCTCGGCGAGGTGGGTAGCTTTCCCGAAGCGGTCTCGGCCTACGAGAAGGCGCTCAAGCTCTTACCACCCTTCGCTCCCGAACGGTCAGACATCGCCAGGCGGATCACGGCTGCGAAGCGCCGCATGGAAGTCCGAAACCAGATGCCGACGTTCCAGAAGACGGGCCAGTGGCCTCAGGACGCGGAGGACGTCATCATCGTTGCCGATTTGTCTCGGCGCCTTGACCGTGCATACGCGTTTGCGGTCAAAGCGTACCAGGAGGCGTTCCGGCTTGATCCCGAGTTGGACCACGACCTGAAGAACGGCAACCGCTACAACGCCGCTTGCTGTGCGTGTCTCGCGGCATCTGGAAACGGTACGGATGCCGCCACCCTCGGCGATGAAATCCGGGCCGACTTGCGCCGCCGAGCCGCGGTCTGGCTACGAGCCGAGCTCGACGTGCTCCAGAAGCAGGTGCGGCAGGGTACAGAGACTGATAAAGCTTCGGCCCGAAGAATCCTCAAGCACTGGACGGAAGACTCGGACCTCGAAAGCATTCGAAGCGCCACCCACCTGGCGAAGCTGCCGGAGGCTACCCGGACGGAGTGGCGGACGCTCTGGGATGAAGTTGCCGGACTGTTAAATCAGGACAAGAATGACCGATAATGCCTTCGACCATTCGTGGGGCTGGACCGTATACGTGTGAGGCGCACGCGGCCAGTCTCGCGGACCTCAGTCCGGAACACCGCGTTCGTTTGTCGCGGTGCTACCGAACTCTCAATCGTCGTGCGTTTGCCCCGCGCTCTCGCGCCAGTACCACCAGCATCAGAGTGGCGGCCTCTCTGTGACTGACGACCGCCGCCCTGATGCACCGCTGACCACTTTCCGCGACCGTCGCTTTCTCAATCAGTCCGCGGCTTCGGGGTCGGCAGGTCTGGCGCGATCCGGCGCCGGCTGTTCGGGGTCAAAGGGGAGGCATTCGTCCACCGCGGCCTGATCCCGCTCTACCGGGTCGGTTCGCGGATGACTGATATGACGTATCTGGGCAGATGCGGCTCGCCGGGTTCGACGACTACGGCGTGTTGACGTATTCAGCCCAACGGAATGCTGTGAAACCAGAGGGTGGGGAGG
>DASPHQ010001129.1:0-4502 GCA_035629595.1 Urbifossiella sp.
GCGGAAATGATCGAGCAGCGGCATCGGCGAACCGCGTGTTCTTGGGTGTCGCGTCCGACCGGGTCCATTGTGGGTCGATCGGCCGGCGAACTCAAGGGGGAGCACCATCGGGTTGACCGCCCCCGTGCAGGTCGGTATTCCCCCGCCGGGGGAACCGACTACACGGGGGAATGCTCATGCGCGCGATCGTCGCGGCGGTGCTGCTGGCGTGTCTGGGGACGGGGTGCAAGTGTCCGACGTGCTGCGATACGCCGTCGCAGACGAGGCAGTGGAACGAGTCCCCCGGCCCGACCGGGGCCGCCGTGACTTCGACGCAACCGCCGGCTCCGGCGGGGGTTCCGGTCGGGCGTCCGGTAGGAGTGGGAGCCTACGGCGGCACGGGGAACTGAGCCCGTGTCGCTCCAACGTTAATTCGTCTGGCCGACTCAATGCTTCTGGTGAACCCCCGGGGGGGTGGCCAGACACATTGTGCCCGGCTTGAACTTCACCCCGGCATCCGGCGTGCGGCGGTGGTCCCTATACCAGACGGGACCATCACCTGGAGCCACGCCATGTCGCCCGTCTGCCGCTGGGGTATCCTCGGCACCGCCAACATCGCCCGCAAGAACTGGAAGGGCATCCGCCTCAGCGGCAACGGCGTCGTCACCGCCGTCGCCAGCCGCACCCCAGACCGCGCCCGCCAGTTCATCGCCGAGTGCCAGGCCGAGGTGCCGTTCGAGCAACCCCCCGCCGCGGTCGGGTACGACGAGCTGCTGGCACGGCCGGACGTGGACGCGGTGTACGTGCCGCTGCCGACCGGCATCCGCAAGGAGTGGGTGCTGAAGGCCGCGGCCGCGGGGAAGCACGTCCTCTGCGAGAAGCCGTGCGGCGCCGACGCGGCCGAGGTGCGGGCCATGACCGACGCCTGCCGGACGGCCGGGGTGCAGTTCATGGACGGCGTCATGTTCATGCACAGCGCCCGCCTGCCGCTTCTGCGGAGGGTGCTCGACGACGGCGACTCGGTGGGCGAGTTGCGCCGCGTCACGAGTCAGTTCAGCTTCGCGGCTGACGCCGGATTCTTCGGCGGCAACATCCGCGTGAACAGCGCGCTGGAGCCGCTCGGGGCGCTCGGCGACCTCGGCTGGTACAACCTCCGCTTCGCCCTGTGGGTGATGAAGTTCCAGCTGCCGGAGACGGTCGTCGGCCGCGTGCTAAACCAGTACGCCACCGACGGCCGACCGGTGCCGCTGGAGTTCGCCGGCGAGTTGTTCTTCCCCGGCGGGGTCAGCAGCTCCTTCTACTGCTCGTTCCGCACCGAGTTGCAGCAGTGGGCGCACGTGAGCGGGACGACGGGGGCGGTCACGGTAGAAGATTTCGTGCTGCCGTACCACGGCGCGGAGTCGGCGTTCGTTGTGCAGCGGCCGCACTTCCGCGTGCGCGTCACCAGCTTCCAGATGGAGTCGCACCCGTCGCGGTACGCCGCCGCCGAGGGGAGCGACGGCCGCGAGGACGCGCAGGAGACGAACATGGCCCGCCGCTTCGGCGAGCTGGTGCTCGGCGGCACGCCCGACCCGACATGGCCGGACATGGCGCTAAAGACGCAACTGTTGCTCGACGCATGCTTGCGGTCGGCGCGCGAGGGTGGGCGGGTTGTCAGTGTAAGTGAATAGCAGTCGAAAGCCGGGGGACGGCCGTCCCCGGGCTTTCGCGCCTTCTCAAGCGTCAGGATTTCCCCCTGATTGGTTCACCCCACCTGTTCCCATTAAGCCCCACGCCCCGCAGACCCGATACATTCCGCATCCTGCCCATCGCCCGCAAGGATCGGAAAATGCGCACCCCCACCCGCCTCGCCGGCCTTGTCGTGCTCTGGGCGGCTGCGGCCGTCGGGTGTGAGACGCTCGGCCTGTCGCCGCCGGCGAACCAGCTCCTGCCGGTCACGAAGGAGATCCGCAACTCCGAGCCGATGCCGCCGGCCGTGCCGCGCGAGCTGGCGAAGGAGCTCCACCCCCCGTTCGTCGTCGAACCCGGCGACATCCTGCTCGTTCAGCCCGCCGACCTCGACGCCCCGCTGCGGCTGCCGCCGGACCAGACCGTCTTCGCCGACGGCACCATCGACCTCGGCGTCTACGGCCGGCCGGTGGTCGCGGGGAAGGTGCTGCCGCAGATCGAGGCCGAGGTGAAGGAGCTGATCCATGCCAAGGAAAAGGGGAAGGACGCGGTCGCGGTGACGGTGCGGCTGATCGGCCGGAACAGCAAGGTGTACTACGTCCTCGGCGAGGTGAACGCCCCGGGCGCGTTCCCGATCAAGGGGAACGAGACGGTCCTGGACGGGATCATGTCGGCGGGCGGGATCACCCGGCGGGCGAGCGAGCAGAACGTCGTGCTGAGCCGGCCGACGCCGCCGGACGGCTGCCGGGTGGTGTACCCGGTCTGCTACACGAACATCGTGCAGCTCGGCGACACGACCACGAACTACCAGCTCCAGCCGGGCGACCGCATCTACGTTCCCGGGAAGGGGATGCTGGAGGGTCTGCTGCCGCAGCGCTGCCAGAAGGGCGGTCCGTGCAGCGGCCCGCAGGTGGCGTGCTGGTGGGGCGGCAACTGCCCCTCCCCCGCTAACTGCGCGACGCCGCGTTAAACGACGGCAAAGCCCGGGGGCGGCTGTCCCCGGGCTTCCTGACACGTCCCCGGCACGTCATTCGCTCGTATTCTGACCGACACCCCGTTCCGCACCCTCATCGAGAACTGCATGCGCGTCTGGCCCGGCCGTCCCTACCCCCTCGGCGCCACCTGGGACGGCATGGGGGTGAACTTCGCCCTGTTCAGCGAGCACGGCACCGGCGCGGAACTCCTCCTGTTCGACAAGCCGACCGACACGCAGCCCGCGCACGTCGAACCGCTCAAGGAGCGGACCGACCTCGTCTTCCACGCCTACCTGCCGGACGTGCAGCCGGGGCAGCTCTACGGCTTCCGCGTGGACGGCCCCTACAACCCGGCCGAGGGGCACCGGTTCAACCGCAACAAGGTGCTGTTCGACCCGTACGGGAAGGCCGTCGGCCGCGAGGCGACGTGGGACCACGCCCTGTTCGGCTACACCATCGGCGACGAGCAGGGCGACCTCAGTTTCGACGAGCGCGACAGCGCCCCGTTCGCCCCGCTCGCGGCCGTGGTCGATCCGGCGTTCACCTGGGGCGAGGACCGCCCGCCGGCGGTGCCGTGGCACGAGACGTTCGTCTACGAGCTCCACGTCAAGGGGTTTACCAAGAAGCTCCCCGGCGTCCCCGACCGCATCCGCGGCACGTACGCCGGCGTCGGCTCGGACGCCGCCATCCGCCACCTGCGCAGCCTGAACGTCACCGCCGTCGAGCTGCTGCCGGTGCACTACCGGCTCGACGACCACTACCTGACCGAGAAGGGGCTGACGAACTACTGGGGGTACAACACGCTCGGCTTCTTCGCCCCCGACCCGCGGCTCTCGACCGACCCGACGAACCCCGCGGCCGCGAACCGCGAGTTCAAGTCGATGGTGCGGGCGCTCCACGCCGCCGGCATCGAGGTGATTCTCGACGTGGTCTACAACCACACCGCCGAGGGAAACCAGAACGGCCCGACGCTGTCGTTCCGCGGGGTGGACAACGCCAGCTACTACCACCTGTCGCCGGAGGACAGGCGGTACTACATGGACTTCACCGGCTGCGGCAACACCCCGAGCCTGCGCCACCCGCGCGTGCTCCAGCTCATCATGGACAGCCTCCGGCACTGGGTGCTGGAGATGCACGTCGACGGCTTCCGGTTCGACCTCGCCACCGCGCTGGCCCGCGAGCTGTTCGAGGTGGACAAGCTGAGCACGTTCTTCGACGTGATCCACCAGGACCCGGTGCTCAACCGCGTCAAGCTGATCGCCGAGCCGTGGGACGTGGGCGAGGGCGGCTATCAGGTCGGCAACTTCCCCGTCGGCTGGGCCGAGTGGAACGGCGAGTACCGCGACGCCGTCCGCCGCCTGTGGGCGGGGCACGAGGTGCCGGCCGACAAGATCGCCCACCGCCTCACCGGCTCCGGCGACCTGTACCAGCAGACCGGCCGCCGGCCGTACGCGAGCGTCAACTTCGTGACCTGCCACGACGGGTTCACCCTCCGCGACCTCGTGAGCTACAACGAGAAGCACAACGAGGCGAACAAGGAGGACAACAGGGACGGCTCGAACGACAACTCGTCGTGGAACTGCGGGGCGGAAGGCGCGACGGACGACGCCGAGGTTCTGGCGCTGCGGCGGAAGCAGGTGCGGAACATGTTCGCCACGCTCATGCTGTCGCAGGGCGTGCCGATGATGCTCGCCGGCGACGAGGTGCTCCACACCCAGGGCGGCAACAACAATACGTACTGCCACGACGACGACCTGACGTGGGTGGACTGGACGATGACGCCCGAGAAGGAGGCGTTCCTGGCGTTCGTCCGCAAGGTGACGGCCCTGTGGCGGAGCGAGCCGGTGCTGAAGCGGCGGACGTTCTTCCAGGGCCGGCGCA
>DASPHQ010001130.1:0-2511 GCA_035629595.1 Urbifossiella sp.
GAGGGAGCTGGTTTCGCTGTCAGCGACGAACAGCGACTTGCCGTCGGTGGCCAGTCCGCTCGGCTGGGCGAGCGCCGCGAAGGGCAGCGGCCCGTCGGTGAGGGTCTCGCGGCCGCTGCCGGCGTAGGGGAACACCTCGTCCTTCTTCAGGTCGTACGTCCAAATCTGGTGGTGGCCGGCCATCGCGATGTACATCTCGTCGCCGACGAGGAGCACGTCCCACGGGCTGTTCAGGCCCATGCTCTTGGCGGGCACGGGCGTCTGGAGGCGGCGGTCGTTCGGGTCCGCGGCCTGCTTGCCGTTCCCGGCCACGGTGACGACCGTCTTGTTCTTCAGGTCGAGCCGGCGGATCACGTGGTTCTTGCGGTCGGCGACGTAGGCGAAGTCGCCGCGGACGGCGATCCCCTGCGGGTCGTCGAACTGGGCGACGTTGAACGGGCCGTCCTCGTACCCGGGCTGGCCGCTGCCGGCGATGGCGACGGCATTCCCCGTCATGTCGGTGACGACGACGCGGTGGTGGGTGCTGTCGGCGATGAGGAGGCGGCCGCCCTCGGCGTCGGCGGTGACCTTGCCAGGGAAGTACAGCGGGGTGGTGTCGCCGCCCTCGCGGAGGCGGGCCAGGTCGAAGCGGATCGGCGTCTCGTTCAGCGTCTTGCGCGACTTGGCGTCGGCGATGACACGCTCGATGACGCCGGCCAGCAGGTCATAATTCCCCTCGCCGGAGGTGTAGCCGACGAGGTTCCCCTCGGGGTCGATGACGACGAACGTCGGCCAGGCGTCCACCTCGTAGGCGTCCCAAATCTTGCGGTCGGCGTCGTTCACGACCGGGTGTTCGATCTGGTAGCGGAGGACGGCCTTGCGGATGGAGAGGGTGTCCTTCTCGTTGTCGAACTTCGGCGAGTGGACGCCGATGACGACCAGCTCGTTGCGGAAGCGCTGTTCGAGGCGGTGGAGGTCGGGGAGGCAGTGGATGCAGTTGATGCAGCAGAGGGTCCAGAAGTCGAGGAGGACGACCTTGCCGCGGAGGGTCTTGAGGTCGAGCGGGCGGGCGGTGTTGAGCCAGGCGGTGCCGCCGGCGAGCTCGGGGGCGGGGATGCGCTTGCGCGGCGGCGGCGGGGCGTCCTTCTCCTTCTTGCCGGCCTTGTCCTTGTCGTCGGGGCCGTCCTGGCTGGACTTCCCGAGCGAGACCACGAACCCGCTGACGGCGATGCCGAGGACGCCCGCGAGGAGCGGCCAGGCGAGCCGGCGGGGCGGGACGGGAACCGGGTCGGGCATGACGGGCCTCCGGCAGCGGGACGGACGGAACCAGTGTACCCGGGCGGGGCGTCGGTGGGAAAGAGGGATGGGTCCGCGGCGCGGGGTTTTGCCGCTCGCGGCTTCGCGCCGGGCAGCGCGAAGCCGCAAGCGGCGGCGCGTCAGAGCGCCGCCAACAGCTTCGGCCACTCCACCGCCTCGCCGAGCACAACCAGCACCACCACCAGCGCCGCCATCAGCGCCGCGCCCACCACGACGGTCTGCCGCTGGAACCGCCGCTCACGTCCCGGATTGTCGATCAAACTCATCAGGAAACCGACGCGCCGCCGGACGGATCCGTGCTGCCACGCCCGCAGCCAGCCGACGGCGCCGCGGAGCAGCCGCGCCGCCGGGCGGGCGGGGGTGGCGTCGTCGGCGCCGTGCAGCAAATCGACGCGCTCCAGGGCGCGGACGAACGTGCGGATGCCCGTCGGGCACAACCCCGTCCCGCCGGCGGGGAAGTCGGTGTCGGGGGTGTGGCCGTCGCACGCCGGATTGCCGCACGACGCCGACCGACAGCCGAACACGTCGGCCTGCCGCTCGCAGCGCCGCGACAGGAAGCCGAACACCAGGAAGAGGTACGCTGCCAGCCCGGCGGTCGGCAGCATCACCCACCACGGGTCCGCGGCGGCCGTGCGGCCGACCCAGCCGTCGAGGTGCAGCTGCACCCACACGACCAGCGCCGTCAGGTCCACGACGCTGAGGACGAAGAACGCGGCGTAGAGCCACAGGTGGCCGTGCCGCTGGTGGCCGACCTCGTGGCCGAAGATGGCGTCCACCTCGTCGGTGGGGAATTCGTCGAGGATGCGGTCGGTGAACACGACGTAGCGGGCCTGCGGCAGCAGCCCGGCGATGAAGGCGTTCGCCATGGTGCCGTGC
Organism: Urbifossiella sp.; assembly: GCA_035629595.1. Classification (GTDB taxonomy): domain Bacteria; phylum Planctomycetota; class Planctomycetia; order Gemmatales; family Gemmataceae; genus Urbifossiella. The sequence continues at coordinate 2,173 of DASPHQ010001130.1, forward strand.
GTCGGCCAGAGGAGCACGTCGGTGTACCGGAAGCGGAGGCGGCGGGCGAGCGCGTCGAGGCGGTCGCGGTCGGGGCCGTCGGGCAGCCGACGCAGCCCGAGGAGCGGCTTCGCCAGCAGCGGCATGACGACGGCCATGCCCGGCAGCAGCGCCAGCGACGCGAGGCGGAAGGCGTCTGCGCCGGCGAGTTCGGGGGCGAACCGGCCGAGCGCCTGGACGCCGGTGTACAGGACGAGCGGCAGCGCCACGAGGAAGCCGAGGAAGCGGGCGTGGCCGAGGGCGTAGCCGAGCCGCGTCGGGAAGCGGCGGCCGTTGCCGTGCAGCGCCTTCTCGGCGTCG
>DASPHQ010001131.1:0-6487 GCA_035629595.1 Urbifossiella sp.
CCCGCGCGATCGACACCTTCTGCTTCATACCCGTACTGAGCTGCCCGCCGCGCACGTCGCGGAACGCGGTCATCTGGAGCGTCGCGAACAACTCCTCCATGCGCGGGCCGAGTACGTCCGGGTGAACTTGGTGTAAGCGGCCGTAGTACTCGACCATCTCCCACGCGGTCATCCGGTCGTACACGCCGGTGTTGGCGCTCAGGAAGCCGACGTGGTGGCGCACCGCGGACGGCTCCGTCACCACGTCGTAACCCGCCACGGTGGCGGTGCCGGCCGTGGGTTGCAGGACCGTACACAGCATGCGGAGCGTGGTCGTTTTGCCGGCGCCGTTCGGGCCGAGGAGGCCGAACACCTCGCCGGGGTGGACGGTGAAGCGGAGCGCGTCCACGGCGGTGACGCGGCCGCCGTCCGGGCCGCGGAACCACTTGCTCAAGTCTCGGACTTCGATCATCGGGGACCGGTGGGTTCGCCGCGGGCGGCCGCGGCCCAGGCGCGGAAGTTGTCGAGACTGGCGGCGTCGATCTCGAACGCCGGCGACAGCTGGCCGTACAGCATCAGCACGACGCGATACCCACGGCGGCCGGACTTGTCCTGCAGGACGAGATCGATGTCCCACGGCCCGGCCACGACCGCCGTCGCGCCCTTCCCGGCGACCAGGAACGCCGTGCTGCCGAGGAGCTTCGCCTTCCAGTGCGGCCGCGTCGGCAGGTCGAGCGCGGTCGGGTCGCTGTCAGGGTCGGAGCGGCGGATTTCGGCGGCGAGGTCGTCGAACCAGGCGATCTGGTCGCGGGTCGGGCGGTCGGCGAACAGCCGGCGGAGCTGCCCGTACGCGCGGAACCGGCCGACCGCCCCCCAGATCAGGAACAGGCCGATCATGACGCCGAAGCCCTGACCCTGCGCAGGGGCGCCAGCCTGGAACAGTACCGCGTTGCGGACAAGGTTCCACCCGCCGAACGCGAGTAGTACCACGCCGTCGAGCAGCACGCCCTCGGCCGACGGGGCCAGCCACTTCCACAGGCCGATGAGGAGTTCCGCGGCGGCGAGGGCGCCGAAGATGTAGCCGCTGACGACGGCCCCGCCCTGGATGACGCTCACGGCGAGGAGTAGCATGAGGGCGGCGAACACCGCGTTGTGCCGGCCGCCACGCTGGACGGTGACGCACAGTTCCCGGTACGCGGCGACGCGCTGGAGTTCCTGCCGCATCGCCGCGTCGTCGGTCATGTTGCTATTCTGCCGGTTCAGGCGAGCACCGGCAACGCCCGCTCGGCCCGCGGCTTCGGCGCCGGCTTCGGGTCGATGATTCGGTAGAACACGTCTCGCTGCCGCGGCTCCCACCCTGCCTCGCGGATCGACCGCCGGATTTCCTCCAGCGTCAGGTAGTGGACCGTGCCGGCCGAAGCGACCACGTTCTCCTCGATCATCAGTGAGCCCATGTCGTTCGCCCCGTAGAAGAGGGCGACCTGGCCGATCTTCGCCCCCTGCGTCACCCACGACGACTGGATGTTGGGGACGTTGTCGAGGTACAGGCGGGCGATCGCCTGCGTCCGCAGGTACTCGAACGCCCCGGCCTCGGGCTGCTCCGTCATCTTGTGGCCCGGCTGCATCGTCCAGGCGATGAACGCGGTGAACCCGCCGGTTTCGTCCTGCAGCTCGCGCAGCCGCGTCAGATGCTCGACGCGCTCGGCCTCCGTCTCGACGTGGCCGAACATCATGGTGCAGCTCGACCGGCCGCCCAGTTCGTGCCACACGCGCATGACTTCGAGCCACTCGTCGGTCAGCGCCTTGTTCTTGGTGATGGCCTTTCGCACGCGATCGACGAGGATTTCGCCTCCGCCGCCGGGGATGCTGCCGAGCCCGGCCGCCTTCAGGCGCGCCAGCACGTCGCGCAGCGGCAGCTTGTTCAGCTTGTGAAAGTGCCAGAGTTCCGGCGGGCTGAACGCGTGGAGGTTCACCGCCGGGTAGCGGGCGCGGAGGTCGCTCAGGAGTTCCTCGTACCACTCCAGCTTCAGCGACGGGTGCATCCCGCCCTGCATCAGAATCTGGTCGCCGCCGAGGGCGATCGTCTCCTCGATCTTCCGGTACAGCTCCTCGCGCGACAGCACGTAGGCGTCGGCGTCGCCGCTCTTGCGGTAGAACGCGCAGAAGTCGCAGACTGCGGCGCAGACGTTCGTGTAGTTGACGTTGCGGTCGATGTTGTAGGTGCGGTACGGCTCGGGGTGCAGCCGCGAGCAGACGGCGTGCGCGGCCCGGCCGAGCTTCAGCAGGTCGCGGCTGCGGAACAGCTCGACGCCCTCGTCGGGCGTGAGCCGGCCGCCGTCAACGGCTTTCGACAAGATGCGGTCGAGGGTGGCGGACACTGGTTGCTCCCTTCGGCGCGAGCCCGAGTTCGGCCGCGAGGTCGTGGAACTTCGCCATCCCGGCGAGTTCCCGCGGGCCGAGGTCGTAGCGGATGACGGTTTCGAGATAGCGGCGGCAGAAGCCCGGATCGAGGCCCAGGCCCGGCGCCTCGCGCTGGGCGATGGCCCCGACCGCGGCCAGCCCGGCTTCCTTCGCGGCGTGGAACGCGGCTTCGGCGTCGCCGAGTTCGACGCCGGGGCGGACGGCCCACAGGGCGTAGACGAACGGCAGCCCGGTCCAGTCGGCCCACTCCTGGCCGAGGTCGTAGGCGTAGCGGTAGCCCGGCAGGCACGCCCGCATCGCCCGGTCGCCGATGAGCAGCACCGCATCGGTTTCCAGGTTCTCGGCCGGGGCGTCGATCGGCAGCGGCTCGACGCGCGGGCGGACCCCGTACCGTTTCCGCAGCAGGATTTGCGTCAGCGCCGCGCTGGTGCGCGAGCCTTCGTCCAGCGACACGCTGCGGATGTCGGCCCACGGCACGCGGCTGAACAGCGTGACGCTCAACACCGGGCCTCGGGAGCCGATGGCGATGTCGGGGACGAACGAGTAACCGGGATCGCGGTAGTACTCGGCCACGGGGATCAGGCCGACATCGATGTCGCCGCGGGCGAGCTGGTCGGCGAGCCGGCTCGGCAGGGCGAACGACAGCGCGACGCGCGGCGCGAACTCCGTGAGCCGTTCGACGAGCGGCTTGGCGTTCAGATAATTGACCGCGCCGACGCGCAGGGTGGTGGCCATCGCTCCCGGTCCTTCCCGGCTGTTCGGCAGCCGCTGTTATAAGAACCGCGGCGGGACCGGCGATCGCAACACCGTCAACGCGAAAGCCCGGGGACGGCGTCCCCGGGCTTGTCGTGGGGCCGGTTTCCAACCGGCCGCTTGAGCAAGGCCGGTTGGAAACCGGCCCCACGAAATCACGGGCAGGTCGGGGCACACACCGGGACGCACCGCGTGACGCAGTACGTCACCGTGTACGGCTCCATGCTGCACGTCGTGACCGGCACCATGCGGCAGTGCGTCTCCGGGATCACGCGGCAGGTCGTGTGCGGCACGTACCGCACCCGCTCCTCGCAGACGTGGTTCACCCGGCACTGCCGCACCACCTGCTGCCGCTGCTCGCACTCCACCCGGCAGGTCGTGACCGGGATGTGCCGCACGATCTCCTGCGGCACCTGGTCCACGACGCAGCGCGTCTCCAGCCGCGTGTGGTGCTCGGGCACCATCCGGCAGGTCGTGTACGGCACCTGGCGGACGATCGTCTCGGGGATCATCGTGCAGTGCCGCCGCGTCTCGTGGCGGACGTGGTTCTCACACACCCACCGGCAGGTCGTGTATGGCACCTGGCACGTCTTCACCTCGGGGACGCTGTAGCAGCGCTGCCGCGTCACCATCCGCACGTGCGTCTCGGGAACCATCCGGCAGGTCGTGTAGCACTGCCGGTGCACGCGCTGTTCGGGGACGGTGTAGCAGCGCACCCGCGTCTCGTGGCGGACGTGCTGCTCGGGCACCATCCGACACGTCGTGTACGGGATGTGGCACACCTTCTCTTCCGGCACGGTGTAGCAGCGGGTCCGCGTCTCGTAGCGGACGTGCTGCTCGTGAACCATCCTGCACACCGTCCGCGTGCAGGTGCGGTACTCGGTGCAGGGCACCTGCCGGCACACCGGCACCTGGACCGTCGTGCAGACCGGCTTGCACACCGTGCGGCACTCGCGCACCACGCGGCACTCCTCGTGCGGCACCCACACCTTCTTGCACACCGTGCGGCCGGGGCACTGCACCTGCTGCTGCACCACCGGACCCGGGCAGTAGTGGCTGGTGCAGGTGCACGGGTCGAACACGCACGTCCCCGGCATCCGCACGCAGCGGGTGATGACCGGGCCGGGAACGTGCTCGGTCACCGTCTCGAACCGACCGGTGCAGACCTTCACCACGCGCTCGGTGACCACCGGCTCCTGCACGTAGCTGATGCGCTGCTCGGTGCGGTACGACACCTCGGTCTTGTACGTCGTCACCGGGACGCAGTAGCTCTGCGTCTCGTACACCGGGCGGCACGTCGTGTACGGCACGCACACCTGGTACGGCTCGCTGACCGTGCGGTGCGTCACGTAGCGGTGCTCGCGGACGTGCTGCTGGTACTCGGCCCGGTACGTCGTGTACGGGATGGCGACCTGGTAGCACTCGCGCTCGGTGCGGTACGTGGTGTACGGCACCTCGCGGACGTGCTGCTCGTATACCGCCCGGTTCACCGTGTACGGCACAGCCACCTGGTACTGCTCGACGACCGGCCGCTGCACCGTGTAGCAGTGCTCGCGGACGTGCTGCTCGTACACCGGCCGGCGGGTGGTGTACGGGATGGCGACGGTGTACTCGTTCACCTGCGGCCGCATCACCGTGTGGGCGACCTCGCGGACGTGCTGCTCGTACACCGGCTTCACCGTGGTGTACGGCACGGCCACCTGGAACGTCCGCGTCACCGGCCGCATGACCGTGTGACGCTGCTCCTGCAGGTGCGTCTCGTACACCGGCTTCTGGACCGTGTAGTTGCGCACGGTGTCAAAGTACTCCACCACCGGCCGGCTGACGGTGTACTTCTCGGCGTGGCAGGTCGTTTCCTGCACGGTGCGGTACGTCGTGTACTGCTCGGCCTGGTAGTGCGTCTTGTGGACCGGCCGGTAGCACACCTTCTGGCACTGCTCCACGACCGTCTGGAACTGCACGGCCGGGGCGCAGGCGTCCGGGACGCACTGGTCGGGGCTGACGCACGCCCGCGGGAAGCGGCACGCGCCGACGTGCCCGGCGTCGGCGTCGCCCCCGGTTCCGATAAGGCCGCCCGCCGCCAGCAGCCCTGCCACCGCCCACGTCCTCATGGTGCACTCCCCCGCGGCGCTCGTCTGGTTAGCCCGCCCGGCCGCCGGTAACCGACCGACCACCGGGCGTTGCCTCCAGTTTTCACCACGGGAGGGTGAGGCAACAGGCAATCCGGCCCGAACCCCGCAACCTCCCGCACCTTCCCCGCCGCGCATCCCGCGCCACGCCCGGAACCCGGCCGACCCCTACGCCGCGCCGCGCCGGCACGACCCGACTTTTCCGGTCACGTGGACCGCGCGTATCCTGACGGGATGACCACCCCCGTGCTCGACCGCGAGGAGTACGTCGAACAGGCGTACCTGTTCCGCACCGTCCGCGAGCGGCTGGGCGAGAACCTGCCGGTGCAGGACATCCTCCTCGCCGGCCACGACGAGCTTCTCACGACCACCCGGCTGCCGTTCGCGGTGCAGTTCCTCGTCACCGAGTTGAAGCACAGCGGACTCGTCGGCAACGGCTTCGCCAAGCTGCCGCACTACTTCACGCCGTTCCAGGCGTTCCTGGTGACGCAGGGGGAAACGTCCGGGCAGAAGTTCGACATGCGGACCGCGTTCCTGGTGCTGGAGCGCGAGGCCGGGTACAAGGCCGCGGGGGTGACGCCGGCGGGGCTGTTCGTCTACCAGTTCGAGACGATCGCCCGCAACCGCCTCGGCTACAACCCCGGGCTCGACGCGATGGCCCTCGACCCGCACTACGACCCGGTGTGGAAGGACTTCGTCGTCTTCGTCCGCCGGCAGATGGGCGTGATGGACCTGGGGCAGCTCGTGTACCTGCGCTCCGAACTGTACGTGGCCGACGTGCGGCGGAACGAGCCGAACTACGAGGCGCCGGTGCCGCCGGTGTTCGGCGTGAAGGAGGGGAAGATCGGCAAGGCGAGCCGCGGCCGGGAGCCGGTGTACCTGTTCTCCGCGCTGCAGCGGCAGCTCGGCTACCCCGAGGTGCCGAAGCCGAACCAGCGCGACGACCTCAAGACGAAGCTGGACGTGATTACGGGGAAGCTGAAGGAACTTGAGCAGCGGCTGCGGCTGGCCGAGGGCGAGCTCCGCGGGAGCATCGATCTCAGCCAGCTCGGCAAGCCGGACATCCTGAAGAAGGACGGCGAGGAGTAGTCGATCCGTAACCGTCCCGGGGCGTTGCCCCGGGCTATGCTGTCCCAGGCCGTTGGCCTAAAACCGAGCCGCCCTCTTCAGCCCGAAGGGCTGGGACAGCATAGCCCGGGGCAACG
>DASPHQ010001132.1:0-3954 GCA_035629595.1 Urbifossiella sp.
ATCCTTGTCGTGGGCGGAGCGGATGCGAATCTTGTTGGCCTCCTGGAGCCGCCCGATGACCGGGGTCGGGGCCAGTCCGGCATTTTTGATGGCGTCGACCAGCGCGCCGAGGGTCGCGCGCGGGTCGGGCGGGTGCCCCCCGTCCTGGAGGATCCGCTTGAGGAGCTTTTCGAGGGAAATGCCGGCGCGGTTGGCCGCCGTGGTGTACAGGCGCTCGTCGTGCGCGGCGAGGGCTTCGTGGGCGAGGTCGGTCAAGTCGTGGCCGAGCCAGCGGTTGTGGCTGTCAACCACGGCGCCGATGTCGAACGTGCTGTTCAGGGGGGGCGACATGATCCGTGGCTCTCCGAGGAATGGTTCGGTGATCCGCCCGCGGGAGTTCGGCTCCGCCCGGTGGAATCAACCGGTGGTCGGCCTCAGCCCGTAGCCCAAGGCGACGATGACCTTGAGGGTCTCGCGGGCCGCCTTCCGGTCATGCTCCTTCTCACTCTCCGGCAAGTCGTCGTAGGGTATCAGACACGGGTGCCGTTTGCGAGCGTCGTCACGGACCGCTCCGTACTGCCACTCCTGCTCCACGCAGCCGCTCCCCGGCCCCCGGCGCCGTCACCAGTCCGCCCCCGCCGCGGCCGCGATCTACTGAACAGAACCGGACAGTTTCACGTTCCCGGGTGAATTCGTCCGATACCGTGGCGTAGAATCCGTGCTGCTTCGTCTCGCCACCCCACCACCCAACACACCCCACCATGCAAGCCCTTCTCGCCAGCCCGGCGGCCGCCGTCCGCGTCCCACCGGTGTGGTACCGGGCGACGCGCGTCGGGCTGTCGCTGGCCCCGCTGATCCTCGTCCACCTGTCCCTAGTCGGCCTGTTCTACGTCCCGCCCACCCTCACCGCCGTCATCCTCGTGGTCGTGATGACGCGGGTGAGCGGCATTGGGATCACGGTCGGGTTCCACCGCGGGCTGGCCCACCACGCGTACAAGACATCGCGCTGGTTCCGGTTCCTGCTCACGGCCGCCGGGTGTACGGCGCTCCAGAAGGGGCCGCTGTGGTGGGTCGTCCACCACCGCCAGCACCACACCCACTCGGACACCCCCGAGGACGTCCACTCGCCGGTCGTCGACGGGTTCTGGCACGGGCACTGCGGCTGGCTGTTCACCCGCGACCTGATGCGGCCCGACCACGCCGGCGTCCGCGACCTGACGCGCTACCCCGAGCTGGTGTGGCTCGACCGGCTGTGGATGGTCCCGGGCGTGCTCGCGGCCGGGGCGTGCTACCTCATCGACGGGTGGTCGGGCCTCGTGTGGGGGTACTGCCTGAGCACCGTGCTGAGCTTCCAGGTGACGTTCGCGGTGAACTCGATCGGGCACCTGTGGGGGCCGCAGCGGTACGACACCGGGGAGGGGAGCCGGAACAACCCGGTGCTGGGCGTGCTGGCGATGGGCGACGGGTGGCACAACAACCACCACAAGTGCCCGACGTCGGCCCGGCACGGGTTCGCGTGGTACGAGTTCGACCTGGCCTACCTGACGATCCGCCTGTTCCGCCGCCTCGGCCTGGTGTGGGGCGTTCGGCTGCCGCCGGCGGCGGTGATGGCGGTCGCCCGCGGAACCCCCGTGCCGGCCGCGTCGGCACCGGGAAGCGAGCCGGTCTGACGAATCCGGCGGCGTCAAGGAAAACGGCCATTCGGGCGGAGATTATTGTTTCCGCCGCCCCCCCACCGGGTTCCGGAAACAAGTGTCTCTGCCAGAAGAATCGCCGTCGGATTGACGCCGCCGGAGCGATCGCGTCGCGGATCGTTGCCCGGCAAGGAGTTGGGATACGGGTGCGGCTCCGGTCCGCTACCACGTGCGCCACGCCTCGGTGATGTCGGCCCGGGTGTTCAGGCCCGCGCGCCGGGCGGCCGTCAGGATCAGCCGGCACAGCAGCTCCCGCTGGTCGGTCTCGATCAGCCCGCCGCGGCATTCGGCGTTCAGGTCGTTGAGGTCCATGACGGCCTCCCGGACCGCCCCGCAAACGCCCTCCGGCGAAAGCGCGGCGGCCGGTGCGACGGCCGCGAGGTAGGCATCGACGATGGCGGCGCAGCGGTCGATGTGCCGTTGGGTGTACCCGCAGTCGGGCACCCGGCGCAGGTAGCGTGCCATCCCGTCGAGCAGCCGCCGCCGCACTTCGGGTACTGATTCGTCGGGGGACACGGGCACCCTCGGTCGCGTGGGCAAGCGAAAGGCGGCGGCGAGCCGGCGGTCGGCTGCCGCCCGTCGGACGGTCCGCGACGGCCGCCGGTCCCCGACGCGACCGCTCACCGGCGCCGGCCGCGGTACTGCGGCTTGTTCGCCCGACGCCACGCCTTGTAGGCGCCGCGGCCGGCCAGCGCCATCGCGCCGGCGCCGACCAGGCCGGTCCCGACCAGGAAGTGGAGCACCGCCGCGATCACGAGCTCGACCTGCCCCTGACCGGCGACGAGCGAGAGCGCCCCGGCGGCGTACTGGATCAGGCCGAACACGATCGACCCGATCCCGTTACCGAGCGTGTCGCGGGCGGTGCCGCGGACGCTCTGCACGCCGACGAGGAGGAACGCGGCCCCGAACAGGCCCGACAACACGGCACCGCACGGCCCGGCGGCCGCGGCGCGGTCCGCCTGCGCCCCGCCCGCCGGGCCGCCCGCCTGCGGTCCACCCCGGCCTGCCGCCATCATGCCGCCCATTAGCACGAGGACGAGCAACATGTTCGCGATGAGCAGGCCACCGAACCCGATCCACGCGACCCCGGCGAGCGTGACCGTCAGGGGGTACGCCGGCTCGTCGTAGTCGCGGTCCCGCTCGTCGTAGTCGCGGGCCCGGTCGTCGTCGTAGTCGTCATCCCTCATCGAGCCACTCCTGGGGTGCGAACGTCCGGCCGCGTCCCGCCCACGCGCGGGGGTTGTGGCCGCCCGCCGCGGGCCGCACGATGTTGTACACGACCGCGGACGAGCCGGCGGTCTGTTGCAGCGCGAAGTTCGGCCCGGTTGTTGTGTCAAAATCCTGGGCGTTGGCTCGGGTTTTAGCCCGGAGGGCGTCGGCGAGTAGCCCGGGGTGGAACCCCGGGCGGGCGTCGGCGGAGCTCGATGTGCGTGGCTCCTCCGTGCCACGCCCAGGCCGCCCGGGGTTGCACCCCGGGCTACTCGCCGACGCCCTCCGGGCTAAAACCGAGGGACTCGACACAGCACGGCCCGGTCACTCGGGAAGAGTTACGTCGGTGATGCCGCAGTCGCGGAGGTCCTGGCGGAACCGCTCCCACGCCGGCGGCGGCAGGCCGCGCAGCCAGCGGAAGGCGTGCATCCGCGCGACGGCCCGCCGCACGTCCCACCCGTCCTCCGCCAGGAACGCCTGGCAGTCCCGGAGGGGAAGGTCGGTCAGCCGGTGGAGGGCCGCCGCCAGTCGTGCCTGCACCGCGGTCACCCGATCACCTCCGCCGACGGCTCAGAACCTGTGCAAGAAGAATGGCCGCAAAAATGCACAAGAAGCACAAAAAGACGGTTGGATCAGATCAGTCTTTGGCTTCGTTTTGTGCCTCTTGTGCCTTTTTGCGGCCATTCCTCCTGGACAGACTCAGTTGGCACCCAACTTGGTGAGCAGTTCGTCCGCGCCCTTTCGGATTTCCCCCGCCAGGCCGATCCGGCACGGGCCGTCCGGGATTTCGAACGCCGTCCCCGCTCGGGCAGCGGCGAGCGCGTCGCCCAGGAGGGCGAGCGCCTGCCGCGCGCGACGAGCGACGCCGTCGCCAGCGCGATGCCGAACCGACGCCCGGTGACGAGACCGTTCGCGGACATGAGGCGGCTCCCCGTTCCGGTCGTGTCGGTATCCTGGGCTCGCTGCTGTACTGCCGAGGACGGCCGCCTACGACTCGTCGGCCCCGGGGGCCCTGGACTCCAGCTCCGAGATTCGCGCCTTGAGGGCGCTGACCTCGATGGCAGCCACCTCT
>DASPHQ010001133.1:0-10728 GCA_035629595.1 Urbifossiella sp.
CCGAGGGCCTCGGACGGGTGTGGGAACTATGCGAGGCGTTCCTCGGGCACCTGGAGCGGCGGGTGTTCCCGGGCGGGTGTTTCTTCGCGACCGTCTCGGCCCAGCTCGCGTCGCGCCCGGGGCGGCCCCGCGACCGGGTGATGGAGCTGCAGGCGCAGTGGCTCGGGCAGTTCGCCGCGGCCCTGGGCCAGGCCGTCGAACGGGGCGAGTTGCCGCGCGGGGCCGACGTCGGCCAGCTGGTCTTCGAGGTCACCGCGATGCTAGTCCGGGCGAACTTCGCCTGGATCGTAACCGGGGATCCGCGGGTCCTGGGGCAGGCCCGGACCGGCATCCGCCACGCACTCGAACGCGCCGGGGTGTCCCCCGCCCCCAACAGCCAGTCGCCCGAACGACGGGAGTCGCGTCGGTCCCCGCGTTGACTCCCGCCGCCCGCACCGACACAGCAGTACACCGGCCGACGGGGTGTACGTCGGGTGACTCGGCCGTTGCGTCGGCCGACGGGCCGGGTATTCTGTCGGCATGGCCGATGTCACTCAACTCCTCTACGCCGCCGAGGCGGGGGACCCCCAGGCCGCCGCCGACCTCCTTCCGCTCGTCTACGACGAACTCCGCAAGCTCGCCGCCGCCCGGCTGGCGGCGGAGAGGCCGGGACAGACGCTCCAGCCCACCGCCCTCGTCCACGAGGCTTACCTCCGCCTCCTCGGGTCCGAACCGCCCGACGGCTGGACCGGCCGCGGGCACTTCTTCGCCGCCGCCGCCGAGGCCATGCGCCGCATCCTGATCAACCGGGCGCGGGATCGGCACCGGCTGAAACGGGGCGGGGACCGCGGCCGCGTCGACCTCGGCGCCCCTGCCGACCCGGCGACCGCGCCCGACGCCGATCTCCTCGACCTGGATGACGCCCTCCGACGCATGTCGGCCTCGCACCCCCAGGCGGCCGAGCTGGTGAAACTCCGGTTCTTCGCCGGCCTCACCCAGCACGAGGCCGCGGCCGCACTCGGGCTCGCCCCGCGGACCGCCGACCGGGTGTGGGCGTTCGCCCGGGCCTGGCTCGTCGACGCCCTCTCGGCCGACTGAATCCAAGCGGCCGCCCGAATCCGGAAAAACCTGGCGCACGTCCGCCCCGGACGGGGCACTGGTGGCGGACGCCCTCCGAGGCTCGCTGTGGACGAGGCCGAACCGCACCTGATGTCGATCTTCTCCGCCGCCCTCGAGTACGCGCAGGCGGGTGAACGGGGTGCGTACCTGGACCGGGCGTGTGACGGCTCACCGGCCCTACGCGGCCGCGTCGAGGCCCTGCTCGTCGCCCACGCCCGGGCGGGGGACTTCCTCGGGCGTGGGGCCGCCGACCAGCGGACCCAGGTCGGTCGCTCGCCGGCCGCCGACGACGCGGCCTGGCCTCCGGCCGCCGCCCGGGTCGTTCCCGGGACGTTGATTTCGGACCGCTACGAACTGGTCGAGCGGATCGGGGAAGGGGGGATGGGTGAGGTCTGGCTCGCCGAGCAGACCAACCCGGTGCGGCGGCGGGTGGCCGTCAAGTTGGTTCGGTCGGGGATGGAAACGGGCCAGGTGCTGGCCCGGTTCGAGGCCGAGCGGCAGGCCCTGGCCCTCATGGACCACCCGAACATCGCCCGGGTGTACGACGCCGGGGCCACCCCCGCCGGGCGGCCGTACTTCGTGATGGAGCTCGTCACCGGCGCTCCGATCACCCGGTACTGCGACGCCGGCCGGCTCCCCACGCGCGCCAGGCTCGCCCTGTTCGCGGACGTCTGCCGGGCGGTCCAGCACGCCCACCAGAAGGGCGTGATTCACCGGGACCTCAAGCCCAGCAACGTCCTGGTTGCCGATTGCGACGGGCGGCCGGTCCCGAAGGTGATCGACTTCGGCGTCGCGAAGGCGGCCGGCCGGCCGCTCGCCGACGCCCCGCACCTGACGGCCGTCGGTCTGGTCGTCGGGACGCCCGAGTACATGAGCCCCGAACAGGCCGAGTTGAACAACCCGGACGTCGACACCCGGAGCGACGTCTACGCCCTGGGTGTTCTGCTGTACGAGCTGCTGACCGGGAGTACGCCGATCACGCGGGAGCGGGCCAGGGAGGTCGCGCTGCTCGAGGTCCTGCACCTGGTCCGCCACGGGGAGACCCCCCGCCCGAGCACCCGGCTGGACACCGCCCCCGAGCTCCCGGGCATCGCGGCGGTCCGCGGGGTCGGGCCGTCCCGCCTGGCCCGGCTGGTGCGCGGCGAGTTGGACTGGATCGTCATGAAGGCGCTCGAGAAGGACCGGACCCGGCGGTACGGGACGGCCGACGGACTGGCCCGGGACGTGGAGCGCTACCTCGCGGACGAACCGGTCCTGGCCTGTCCGCCGTCGGCCGGCTACCGCCTCCGGAAGTTCGCCCGCCGGAACAAGGCGGCCGTGACGATGGCGCTGGTGGGTTCCGTCCTCCTGATCGCCGTGGCGGGGGTGAGTGCCGCGCTGGCGGCCTGGGCGACTCGGGCCGAGAGACTGGCCGAGTCGCGGCTGTCGGCCGAGCGTTCCGAGCGGGAGCGGGCGGTCGAAGCCGAGCGGGACGGGAAGCGGAAGCTCGTTGCGGCGAAACTCGCCCAGGCCCGGGCGGGCCGCCTCGGCCGACGGCCGGGGCAACGAATCGACGGCCTCGCCGCCCTGGCCGAGGCCGCCGGGCTGGCCCGCGAACTGGGGGCGGGGGAGGCGGAGGTCCGGGACCTCCGGGACGAGATGGCCGCGTGCCTGGCGTTGACGGACGTCCGGCGGGGCTGGGTCTGGCCGGGCCTCCCGCCCGGGTCGGACGACCGCGTCGGGTTCGACGGCGACCTGCGGCGGTACGCCCGGAGCGACATCCGCGGGGGCATCGAAGTCCGCGAGGTCGAGGGCGACCGGCTACTCGTGCGCCTTCCCGGCCTGGGGGTCGTGGGGGAACCGTCCGGCGCGGTGCTGATGCGATTCAGTCCCGACGGGAGTCTACTCGCCGTCTGCTACCGGCACCCGGCGCCGGGGCGGGCGACCAACCTCCTGGTGTGGGACTGGAGGGCGGGGCGGGTGGCCCACCACCCGCCGGAGCCGGCTCGCGGCGAGGCGGCCGCGGCGTTCAGCCCGGACGGCCGGCGGCTCGCCGCGTGTCTGGCCGACGGCACGGTGGCGGTGTACGAGACGGACGGGTGGCGGGAGACCGCGCGGTTGAGCACCGGCGTCGCGAGGGCGTCCCTCGCGTTCCACCCGGACGGAGAGCGGTTGGCCGTGGCCGACAACGCGGGCTCCGCCGTTCAGGTCTGGGCGCTCGCCCCCGGCCGGCTCGAGCGCCAGGTGACCGTGCCGGCGCGGGACGACGTCGGGGCGGGGGGCATGTACGCGGTCGCGTGGCACCCGGCCGGCACCGTGCTCGCGGCGGGGTGTCGGGACACGAACGTGTACCTCTGGGACGCGGCCACGGGTAAGCCCTACGCCACCCTCCGGGGGCACCAGAACGCGGTCGTCGGTGTCGCATTCGCCCCCGCCGGCGACTACCTGCTCAGCACCGCGTGGGACGACTCGTCCCGCTTCTGGAATCCCTGGACGGGGCGGGAACTGAACCGCTTCGCGGGCGACACCCGGCACCTCAGCCGGGACGGCGGCCGCGCCGCCGGCCGGGTCGGGGCCGACCTCGCGGTCTGGGAGATCGTCCCCGGCGAGGAGTGCCGTGTACTCGGAAGCCAGTCGAGCGTCGCGCGGACGGGCATCACGGGGTGGGACATCAGCCCGGACGGCCGCTGGCTGGCCGCGGGGGGAAGCCGGGTCCGCTTCTGGGATCTGGTGCGCGGTACGGAGGCGGAAACGACAGGGGCGCCGGCGGCCGCGGGGCTGCGCTTCCACCCGTCCCGGCCGGAGCTGTTCACCAGCCGGTCCGACGGCGTGTACCGGTGGACGTTCGGCGTCGGGGATCGGGTCGACGTGTCGCCCCTCGAGCGCCTGGCCGGGTCGACTCAACTGAGGTGGGTGGACGTCGACGCGGCCGGCCGCCGACTGATCGCGACCGGACGGGGCGGCGCGGTCGTTCTCGACCCGGCGGACCGAGCCGCCGGGCCGCTCCGGCTCGACCACCCCAACGCGGCGACGGCGGCCGCCAGCCCGGACGGCTCGTGGGTGGCGACCGCGACCTTCCACGGGCAGGGCGTCCGCGTTTGGGACGCACGGACCGGGCGGCGGGTGGCGGAACTCCACCCGGACGCGCGGATCACGCGGGTCGCGTTCAGCCCGGACGGCCGCTGGCTGGCGACCGCGACCGGGACGGAATTCGCCGTGTGGGCGTCGGGCACCTGGGCGGCCGCCCACCGGTTTTCCCCGGACGTGGTCGGTGATCTTCCGGGCCCGCTGGCCTTCTCCGGGGACGGCGCGGTCCTCGCGGTTGCGACGTCCCTGTCCACGATTCAGCTGCTGGAAGTCGGGACCTGGCGGCCGCTCGTGCGGCTCCAGGAGCCGGACGAGTTTCGCGTCGAGTTGTTGAAATTCACCCCGGACGGGGGCCGGCTCGTGACCTCCACGGAGTCGGAGACCCTGCGCGTCTGGGACCTGCGATTGTTCCGCGACCGCCTCGCCGCCGCCGGCCTCGACTGGGACCGTCCGCCGTTCCCCGCGCTCCCGCCGACCCGCGTGACGCCGTTGCGGGTCGAGGTGGATTCGGCCGCCCTCGGGCGTCTGGCGCGTCCCGAATGACCCGATCGCGGCCCCGCGGGGACCGTCCTCAGACCTGATTCGGGCCGGTGCCACCGGCCCCCTCCCCCGGCGCCGGACGCGCCGGTCGGGGTTCCCTACGTCCCGTGGTTGACCCTCACGCACGAGCCCCACCATGGCACCCGCCTCCCGCACGACGTCCCGCCCCCGCGTCGAACGCCTGGAAGACCGCACCGCTCCGGCCGGCGACCTCGACCCGACGTTCGGGTTCGCCGGCACCGGCCGGTCCGTCTTCCCGTTCGACGAGGACGGCTTCACCCGATTCGACGCGCGCGACTCGGCTATTCAGCCCGACGGGCGGCTCGTGGTCGTCGGCATCGTCCGCGGCGCGAGCGCCGGTATCGGCAACCGCGTCGGCGTGATCCGGCTGACGGCCGACGGGAAAGGACTCGACCCGACCTTCTCCGCGAACGGGATGCTGGCGTTCGGGGGGAGCCTCGCCGACGTCGGAAGCCCGGACGGCGTGGCGGTGGACTCACTCGGTCGCATCCTCATTACCGGCGGAGAGGACGGCCTGTTCGCCCCGGGTAGCAACAACTACCTCGTTCGCCTCACCCCGGCCGGCGACCTCGACACCAGTTTCAACGCCGCCGGGACGCCGGGCGTGTTCCTCACGAGCCTGGACGGCGGCAGCACCAGCAACGCGGTCGCCGTCCGACCGGACGGCGGCTACGTCATGTCCACGTTCGCCCACTTGTTCGGTGTCACGCCGGACGGGACGCCGGACCAGCAGTTCGGCAGCGCGGGCGTGGCCGACCTGGGGTTCACGCCGCGCGGCCGCGCGGAGCTGGTCATCGCCCCCGCGGCCGCGGGCGGGCCGCCGGCGATCTGGTACGCCTCCACCCTCGACACCCAGCCCGCCTCCAGCAATTACACGACCCGCCTCGTCCGGTTCACGGCGGCCGGGCAGCCGGACGCCGCGTTCGGCACGGGCGGCGGCGTGACGATCGACGTGCCGGTCGGGGATGTTCCCTCCGCGCAGGCGACATCGTTCGGCGGGTTGGCGGTCGGGCCGGACGGGTCGGCGGTCGTCGCCGGCACCGCGGAAGGGTACAGCACCTCCTCGACGACCCCACTCGCACACGTATTCGTCGCCCGGATCACCCCCGCGGGCCGGTTCGACGCGTCCTTCGACGACGACGGCATCGAGCTGATTCGCCTCGGAACCAACGTCTTGGCCACGAGCGGCGTCGCCCTCGACCCGGCCGGCGGGGTGATTACGCTCGTCTTTCGGAGGCCGTCGGGCCAGCCGTCGCAGGTCGCCGTCGTCCGGTCGCTCCCCGCGGACGGCGCACTGGACCCGGACTTTTTCGTCTCCGGCGAACCCCGCTGGACGACGTTTCAGGCGGCCGGCCTGCCGACCGACGTCGGCGCGCTGGCGGTGCCGCTGGCGCCGTTCATCCAGCAGGCCGGCGGGGTGAGCCGGGTCGTCGTCGCGGCGGCGGTGGGGGCCGGGAATTTCACGACGCACGCCGGCTTCGCCTGCTTCGACCTGGGCACGGCGTCGCCGCCAGTGGTGACGCCCCCGCGGACCGTCCCACTGCCGCCGGCGCTGCCCCGGGGCCGGACTGACCTCCCGGTCTACGCGGTGAACGCGGGCGGCGGGCAGGTGCGGGTCTACTCGTCCGCCGGCTTGTTGTTCACCGTCACCCCGTTCCCCGGGTTCTCCGGCGTCGTCCACACCGCGCTCGCCGACTTCAACGCCGACGGGTACCTCGACGTGGCGTGTACGCCGGGGGACGGGGGTGGGGCACGGGTGAAGGTGTACAGCGGCCGGGAGACCGGCGTCGCGGCCCGGCCCCAGGAGGACCCCTTCGGCACCCTCAACGTCATCGAGCTGGCGGACTTCATGGCCTACGGGGACGACGCGACCGCCAACCGGGGCTACCGCGGCGGGCTGACCGTCGCGGCCGGGGACGTGACCGGCGACGGGATCCCGGACGTCGTGGTCGGGCGCGGCCCGGGCGGCGGGCCGCAGGTGCGGGTGATCGACGGGTCGAAACTGCCGACGATCGGCGCGAACGGCGACGCGGCCGCGGTGGCGACGTTCTTCGCCTACGAATCCGGCGTCCGCAACGGGCTGACGGTGGCCGTCGGCGACGTGGACGGCGACGGCCGGGCCGACGGGGTGACCGGGGCCGGCCCCGGCGGGGCGCCGCACGTCAAGGCGTTCGGCGGGGCGGCCGTGGTCGCCGGGGTCGCCGCGCCGGGGGTCGGCGAGGTGGCGTCGTTCTTCGCGTACGACGTCGCGTTCGGCGGCGGAGTGGTGGTGGCGGTCGGGAACCTGGACGGGGCCGGCGCGGCCGAGCTGCTGACCGCCCCGGGCGTCGGCGGCGGGCCGGACGCGCGGGCGTTCGGGCTGATCGCCGGGAGCGGCTTCACCGTAATCGCGGGCGCGACGGCCGGCGACCCGGACAACCGCGGCGGGCTGTCGCTGGCGGCGCACGACCTGGACGGGGACGGGGCGGAAGAGTTGTTGCTCGGCACCGGCGCCGGGCAGCCGGCGCGGGTCGTCGTACTGGACGGTACCGACCTCGGTGACCGCACCGGCCGCGTCGTGACGACGACGCCGTTCATCAGTGGTGTGCTTCATCTCGCGGACAGCATTGGTAACCCCCGGTTTTCCTTCCTGTCGTCCAGTTTCGGCGAACAGATGGCATTTACGAATATCGGCACGATCGACCAAGAGCTCAGATTGTCCTTCTCGCTGGGCGAAGAAGACACCACGAAGGTCAAATTCGCCCCCTCGGAGTCGAACGCCGTCGTGCGGTTCGACGGCGCGGTGCTCCCGATGACGATATCCGCCACGCCGAGCGATTCCGAGTTCTCCGTACGGCTCATGCGGCTTGACAACGGGGAATACTTGAACGGCTACCTTGCGGTCGGGACCATCGAGTACAACCTGACTTTCGTTATCAATAACGATGTATGCACTGTTACAGGGCTGATCGTGTTCGCGAACGTTCTGGTTACGGACTCATACTTTCCGAGCGGTCACATCTACCGCGTGAAGTTTGACCCGCCGCATCTCGTCCCACAACGGACGCTGCCCGAGCAGGCGCGGCTGGACCTGACCGGCCTCGGCGGGGTTTACGTCGGGTAGCGGTTACGGCACGCTCGTGAGGGGTGACGCCCAGGGTCGGTTTAGTTCTTGCGTCGCCGGCCGCGGCGACAATCTGTTAAGTGCCGGAGCGTCGGCGGGCTGCCCGGAGGGGGTTGCTGTGACGAACTTACGATCGACGCCCAACCGCCATGAGCCGCGAGGGGTATGAGAGTGTGGGTCAGCAGGCGTAGTTGACACTACCGGTCCCGGGCAGCGTCGAACCTCCCGCGGAGCTCGCTTCCGAGCCGCCGCTTCTGACGGCCTCCCTTCTTCGCAGTCGTCCGGCCGCGTAGCACAGGGTCGAGTAATGGGACACCTTTCCAACAAAGCAATCCCACGACTATGGTCCAGTCGCACAACCGACGAACTAGTTTCTTTCCGGAGTCGCGTTAGAATAACACACTACTTCGGTCGCACTCGCACCCGGGTCGCCCCATGTCGCTAACCACGCCCCCGGGTCCCGAGTGGCTCGCCGAAGTGAGCCGGCGGTTCGAGAGCGGGTGGCGGTGCGGTACGCCCGCGTCGCTCGCGGATGTCGTCGCTGGCGCGCCCGAGGACGTCCGCCCGGCCCTGTTCCGTCGGCTCTTGGAGATCGAGCGGGAGTACCGCGGGCGGGCCGGGCAGCCGCTCACCCCGGACGAGGCCCGCGACCGGTATGGCGGGCTCGGGGCGTGGGCCGGCCCGATACTCGACGACGTCGTCCCGGCCGAGACGGCACTCGTCCTCGACGTCGTCCACGGCCCGTACGCCGGGCGGTCGTACTCGCTCGCCGGCCACGCCACGTTCACCATCGGCCGGCAGCCGGGGCACTACATCAGCCTGCCCGACGACCCGCACCTGTCCCGGGCCCACTGCCTGATCGAGGTCAACCCGCCGTTCGCCCGGGTGGTCGACCTCGGGAGCAAGACCGGGACGGTGGTCAACGGCCACCGCCAGGACCAGGCGGACCTGCGGGACGGGGACGAGGTCCGGGCCGGGCTGACCGTGTTCCGGGTCCGGGTTCCCGGGGTGCAGGGGTTCGGCACCCTCAGCTTGCCCGACCCGCGGACGACGGTCAGCCACACCCCGGGCGGCCCGCCGGCCGTACCTGGATACCGCCTCGGGGGCGAACTCGGCCGCGGGGCCATGGGGGTAGTCTACCACGCCACCCGCGAGTCGGACGGGGCCGAGGTCGCGGTCAAGACGCTCCTGCCGGCCATCCCCCCGACCCGAACCGCCCTCGGCCGGTTCATCCGCGAGGCCGACATCCTGCGGCGGTTGTCGCACCCGAACATCGTCGCCTTCCGAGACGCCGGGGCGACCGGCCCACACCTGTACTTCGTCATGGAGTTCGTCCCCGGGACGAGCGCGGGGGCGCTGGTGGCGACCCACGGCCCGCTCCCGGCCGGGCGGGTGCTCGGGTGGGCCGTGCAGTTCCTCGACGCCCTGGCCCACGCCCACGAGACCGGGTTCGTACACCGGGACGTGAAGCCGAGCAACCTGCTCGTGCGCGGGGCGCCGGGGTCGGAGGTGGTGAAGGTCTCGGACTTCGGGCTGGCCCGGGCGTACGAGGAGTCGAGCATGAGCGGGCTGACCGTGGCCAACACCAGCGGCGGCACGCCGGCGTTCATGCCGCCCGAGCAGGTGACCGACTTCCGGAGCGTCCGTCCGGCGGCCGACCAGTACGCGGCCGCGGCGACCCTGTTCCACCTGCTGACCGGGCGGGGCGTGTACGAGAAGGCCCGCTCGACCCAGGACATGCTCCGCCGTATCCTGGTCGAGGACCCGATCCCTCTCCGCCCGGACGCCCCGCCCCCGCCGGGTCGGTTCGGCCCGGTCATCCGCCGCGCCCTGGCCCGCGACCCGGCCGACCGCTTCTCGAGCGTCCGAGCCATGCTCGCTTCCCTGACCGCCCCGGACCACGGGCCCGCCGGCCGCGGAGAGTCGTCATGAGGTTCGCGTGTCCGCACTGCGGGAAAGCCTTCCGCGCCCCGACCGACGCCGCCGGCCGGACGGCCAAGTGTAACGCGTGCGGGAGCACGTTCCCCGTCGCCGCACCGACGGACCCCGCGGACCCGGCCGCCCCGGCGGCGACCGTGAGCCTCCCCGTCGACCCGCCGGCCCCCGTCGATCCCAACAAGCGCTCGACCGCCCGGCCGCCGGTCGGGTCGACGGACTCGCGCACGGGGTCGCACCACGGCACTCGCGACCCGGCCGACGCGTCCGCCGGCGTCCCGCAGCGGCTCGGCCGGTTCCAGGTGCGGGGGTTCGTCGGTGAAGGGAGCTTCGCGGAAGTGTACGCCGGGTACGACCCGCAGCTCGACCGCGAGGTGGCCCTGAAGGTCGCCCGGCCGGGCACCCTCGGCACGGCCCGACGGGTCAAGCGGTTCTTGCGCGAGGCCCGCGCCGCGGGGAACCTCCGGCACCCGAACATCGTCCCCCTGTACGAGACCGGCGAGGACGGCGGGCGGCACTTCCTGGTGACCGCGTTCGTCCGCGGCCGGACGCTCGGGGCCGTGATCCGTGAGGCCGGCCCGCGCGGCGGCCTCCCGGTGACCGACGCCGCGCAGTTGGCGCGGAAGCTCGCCGGGGCGATCGCCTACGCCCACGCCGAGGGCGTGGTCCACCGGGACGTGAAGCCGGACAACGTGATGGTGGACGAGAAGGGCGAGCCGCACCTGATGGACTTCGGGCTGGCCGACCGCCCGGACGACGGGGACGAGCGCCTGACCCTGCCCGGCGTGGCCGTGGGAACGCCGGCGTACATGGCGCCCGAGCAGGCGGCGGGCGAGTCGGGGTTGATCGGCCCGGCGGCGGACCAATACGCGCTCGGGTGTACGCTCTACGAACTCCTCACGGGGCAGACGCCGTTCGCCGGACCGCCCCAGGTCCAGTTCGTTCTCCACCAGTCGCAAGACCCG
>DASPHQ010001134.1:0-13195 GCA_035629595.1 Urbifossiella sp.
CGGACGAAGATGGCGGAGATCGTCGACGGCACCAGCACCACCACGCTGCTCGTGGAGCACCCGCCGAGCTGGGACAACTACTGGGGCTGGTGGGACTACCCGACGACGTGGGACTCACTGGTCGGTGTGAAGGAGACGAACCGCATCTACACCACCGGGGCGAACGGGACGTGCCCGAACCCGGACGTGTTCCGCGCCCAGAGCAAGGGGCAGGACAACTGCGACTTCAACCACGTGTGGAGCTTCCACCCGGGCGGGGCGAACTTCTCGTTCGCCGACGGCAGCGTGCGGTTCGTGCTGTACTCCGCCTCCCAGTACGTGCCGGCGATGGCCTCGGCCCGCGGCGGCGAAATCATCCCCGAGTAACCCCCGCGAGACTGCCATGCGAAACGGACTGAGCCCGCGCCGGGCGGGCCTGCTCGGCGCCGTCGCCCTCCTCGCCGCCGGGTGCGGCGGCGCCGGCGACGTGACCGGCACAGTGACGTACCAGGGGAAGCCGGTCGTGACCGGGAGCGTCACCTTCTACGGCCCCGACAAGACGCCGTACCTCGGCGCCATCGACGAGAAGGGGAACTACAAGGTGGTCGGGGTGCCGAGCGGGGCGCGGCAGGTGACCGTCGCCAGCCCCGACCCGCTGCCGCCGCCGGGCGCCAAGAGCGGCAAGCCGTCGAACCCCAACCTTCCCGAGGGCACGCCGGAGCCGAAGGGAACGCGGCCCGAAGGGTGGCGGGCGATCCCGACGAACTACGCCGACCCCAACGCCTCGAAGCTGACGTTCGAGGTCCGCGGCGGGGCCAACACCATCGACATCCCGCTGGAATAAGAACCGCCGCTCGCGGCGTTGCACCGCGGTGCATCGCCGCGAGCGGCGGAAAAGAAACTCCCATTTCTCACGCACTCCCCGGCCGGTTCCCGGCCAGTCATGTCTAGCGGGTGTGGTGCGTCCCGGGCTCGACGGGGCGACCACCTTCCTTCCCCACCCGCGCATTCATTCCTGCCTGTGCCGTCATTCCGTCGCCCGGAGGCGTATTTATGCCCGCCCGCCGCCCCGTCCCGCGGGGCTTCACACTCATCGAACTGCTGGTCGTCATCGCCATCATCGCCATCCTGATCGGGCTCTTGCTGCCGGCCGTGCAGAAGGTCCGCGAGGCCGCCGCCCGCAGCACCTGTTCGAACAACCTGAAGCAGATCGCGCTCGGCGTCCACTCCTACGAGTCGGCCAACGGGGCGCTGCCGCCGGGCATCGCCATGATCAACTACACCCAGGGCGGCAGCTCGGCGGCCAACTACGGCACGTCCGGGAACGGCGTCAGCGTGCTCGGCTACATCCTGGCGCACGTCGAGCAGGCGAACGTGTACAACCAGCTGGTCGTGAACTGGGACCCGTACGCGAACGCCTCCGCGTGGTTCAACAGCGGGGCCAACACCGCCCCGGCCCGCACCCGCATCAAGACGTTCGAGTGCCCGTCGGCCGTGGCGTTCGCGCCGGACTTCTACACCGGCCCGGGCCACAACACGCTCAACGGCAGCAGCTACCAGTGGGACGTCTCGGTGTTCAGCGCCGCGGCCAACCTCGGCGTCACGAACTACGTCGGCGTCGCCGGGCGGTACGGGATGATGGGGTCGAACATCGCCGTCGGCGGCGTCCCGGTGGACAGCATGCGCGGCGTCTTCACCAGCGCCCGGGTGCGGCCGTACGGCTCGACCACGGTCGTGCCGGTCGGGAAGCTGACGCTCATCGGCATCTCCGACGGGTCGAGTAACACGCTGATGTTCGTGGAGTCGCTCGGGCCGGGGAGCCAGAAGGCGGCGGCGCCGCAGAACACGAAGATCGCGTGGTCGTGGATGAGCAGCGGGCCGTACCCGAGCGTGTTCGGCATCCCGGACGAGGCGAACCTGTGGTTCTGCGACTACTCGAGCAACCACACCGGGGTGGTGATGTCGGCCCTCGGCGACGGGTCGGTCCGCAACCTCCGCAAGCCGGCCCCGACGACCCCGACGCTGCCGTTCGTGGCGATGTCCACGGCACAGCTCGGCGAGGTGATTGACACCAACGGCATCTGACCCCGCACCGGGTTGACCCGCGGTGGTTCGACACAAGTTCCGTCCGGGCAAGGACTCGCGCCGTGCCCGGCCCGGAGGAATCGCTCCAACAGTGATTCCTCCAGGCGACTCAATGCTTCTGGGACTGGGTCCCCCTCTCGCCTGGAACCAATTATCCCCGTCCGAACAACCCGATTTGGGATGACATCCGGAGGCCCGATGAAGCGCGTGATGCTGGTCGTGGTGTGCGCCGCCCTCGCCGGCGGGTGCAAGGACGACAAGCCGGACAACTCGAAGGTGCAGACGCCGGCCGACGCCCCGATCGGAGCTCCGAAGAGCGTCGGCGGTCAGTCGGGCCAGATGAAGGGCCGGGAGGCGCCGCTGAACCCGTGACCGGCTCGCCCGGCTAGATCTGTTTCGGTTTCCTCGTAGCTGATTGGGCTGGAAAGCCCACCCGCCGCGGCGGGTGGGCTTTGCCCGTCTCACCCACTCCGAGGATGTCGAAACCGCTCGAAGGTCACCTTTGTCACGTCGATTCTCACTTCTCCGCCCCCGAGCCGGTGGCCGGTTCGCGTGGGTTCCGTGCAGCAATTTTGTGAAGCGGATGAAAATTCTCTAGCCCTGGGCATTGCGTTCCAGCTACACTGGCCGTGTCGGAACACTGCCTTAGCGCTGAGACCGCACAGCGTAGCCGAGCGATCGGTTCTGCTTTATTCGGGTTTCTTGCGTAGGCCGACCGCTCCCGCCGTGTCCGACTTCTCTCCCCGCCCGCGCGTGCCCACGCGCGGGCGGTGCCACGATTCCGAGGGGCTCTCGCGCCCCCCGGGCCAGTTGTCGGGTCCTGGCTGACCCCTGGCATTATCCCGGCCCCCGGGCCGCGCGGCCCCGCCGGGTTCGTCATTCGCCAACGCCGGAAGGAGTTCCCATGCCCGCCCGCACGGTGCGTAGCCGGTCCGGGTTCACGCTCATCGAGCTGCTCGTCGTCATCGCCATCATCGCGATCCTGATCGGCCTGCTGCTCCCCGCCGTCCAGAAGGTGCGCGAGGCCGCCGCCCGCAGCACCTGCACGAACAACCTGAAGCAGATCGTGCTCGCCGCGCACGCCTACGAGGGGACGGTCAACGCCCTCCCGCCGGGCTTCCTCGGGGCGATGCCGACCGACGCGCCGTACGGCACCGGCACCCAGCCGCTGACGATCGGGTACAACTGCCAGCTGGTCGGGCCGTACGTGATGATGCTGCCGTACATGGAGCAGTCGGCGCTGTACACGCAGCTGATGGCCGGCGCCCCCGCCCCCGACTACCTCGACCCGAAGAAGCGGTACGCCGACTTCAGCACCATCACCAGCTTCTGGAACAACCGCACCGCCCGGATCAAGACCCTCCTGTGCCCGTCGGACACCGGCGGCGAGAACACCTGGGACGCCACGCTCAACTCGTTCCAGGCCAGCGCCACCTCGTTCTCGATCAACATCATCGCCATCGGCGACACGGCGTTCGGAAAGACGAACTACATGGCGATCGGCGGCCGGGCGGGGATCAACAACGGGATGATCACGGACACGTACCTCGGGGCGTTCTACAACCGCTCGGCGGTCCGGCTGGCGACCATGCAGGACGGGTCGAGCAACACGTTCCTGTTCGGCGAGTACAACTCGAAGGGCCCGCCCGGCTCCGGCTGGCAGCCGATCACCCCGGCGTGGATCTCGTCCGGGTACATGCCGCTGGCCTGGGGCTCCGACGCCCCGACCAGCGCCCAGGACCCGTTCTGGTACCGGCTGGGGAGCCGCCACACCGGCGTCATGATCTTCGGGATGGGCGACGGGGCCATCCGGACCGTCCGCTTCCCGGGCACCGCCGGGTCGGGCAACGCCGCCGCCCCGAACGCCTACGACCAGTACATCTACCACGGGGGCGCCGCCGACGGGAAGGTGGGCGACCCGAACGCGTTCTGACGACGACACCCGCGGGCGGCACGCCGCCCGCGACCCCCACCGGAGTGTACCGAATGATCCGTCGGGTTCTGGCCGCGCTCACCGTGGCGGCGGCGGTCGTGGTGACCGTCGGCGGCTGCGGCAGCGCCTCGCCGACGAAGAACGACACCCCGCCGCCGGCCGGCGGGTACAAGGACGCGGGGAAGGGGAAGGACGGGCGCGGCGCGCCCGTCGTCCCGCCGCCGCCCCCGCCCCCGCCGTAGGCCCGTCGTCGGGCGAACCGAGTCGTCACCCCGGCCGCCGGAGCCCCCGGCGGCCGGTTCGTTTCCTCCCCCGCCTCACTTCTCCTGTGCCTCAAAAACCTGTTAATCGTTACGACCGCGCGGCGCATCGTGTTCTAGGGTTCCGGTCATACCGCTTGACGGGAGTCTGTCGGCCGGCGGGGTCGTACCCCCGGTCCCCCCCACGGACCCCCCACCTGCGCCCCGGTGGTCCCCCCCATGACTCGCCGCGCCTTTACACTCATCGAGCTGTTGGTCGTCATCGCCATCATTGCGGTGCTGATCGGCCTGCTGCTGCCGGCCGTGCAGAAGGTCCGCGAGGCGGCCGCCCGTAGCGCCTGCTCGAACAACCTGAAGCAGGTCGCGCTGGCCGCCCACAACTACGACGCCACCGCCGGCACGTTCGCGCCCGGCGCCCTGCTCCTCCCCACCGCGTCCGGGACGTACACGTCGGCGACCGTGGCGACGCACCAGGGGGCCGGCACGCTGCCGCACCTGCTCGCCTACGTCGAGCAGGGGAACGTGGCGACGGTGTTCGCCAACGGCGTGCCGTCGGACTACCTGTCGGCGCGGCGGCAGTACTCGCACGTGCTGTGGAACGCCGGCCCGGCGGCCGCGGCGCAGACGCGGATCAAGACGTTCCTCTGCCCCTCCGACGGGGACATCGAAACGGCGCAGAACGCGGCGTGGCCGGTGGTGGACGTGGCCGGCGGCTCGGCCCGGCTGGCGCGGTGGTACTTCGGCCCGCCGTACGGGACGGCGCTGGGGAAGACGAGCTACCTGGCCGTGGGCGGGTACGCGGACGCGATCATGCCGCAGTACGCCGGCCTGTTCACGAACCGCTCGGCCGTGACGCTCGGCCAGGCGACCGCCGCCGACGGGACGAGCCAGACGCTGATGTTCGGCGAGGCGCTGGGCGACCCGGAGACCGGCACTCGTCAGTACGCGTGGAGCTGGGCGCTGGCCGGCCCGCTGCCGACGGCCTGGGGCGGCATCCCGGCCGCGACCGACCCGAACGGGTGGAACGGCTTCGGCAGCAAGCACGCAGGCGTGGTCCTGTTCGCCATGGGCGACGGCGGCGTGCGCACGGCCCGCAAGTACGTCACCGGCGGGACGCCGTACACGACGCTGGTTTACCTGTCCGGCTGGCGGGACGGGGTGAACGTGGATCAATCCGCCCTGCTGAACTAACTTCGAGAGCCCACCATGACGCGCTTCGTCCTGCTTCTTGCCGTCGCCGCCGCCGCCGGGACCGCCGCCGGGTGCGGCCCCACCCAGGCCCAGTCACAGTCGCAGGCGGCTCCGCTGCCGCCGATGGCGGGGAAGGCGGCCCCCGCCGCCGGGTCGCACGACGCCGGCGCGATGAAGGCGCTACCGCCGCGGCCGTAGTCGCTCACGGCACCTCGGCCACGACCGCCGGCGACGTCACGCGCCCGGCGGTCACCCGCAGCGGCGGGTCGGTCGGGTTCGCACGGCGGTACTCCAGCCGCGACGACCCGCCGACCGCCACGAACGTCAGCTCGCCGCCGCTCGTCAGCGTCACCGTCACGCGGGTGTTCGTGCCGCCGACCGGCTGCTCGAACGCCACCGTCCGCCCGCCCACGTCCACGACCGACCCGCCGTCGATCGTCCCGCGAACGCTTACCGCCCCGCCCGGCGCCCGCGCCACGAGGCGCGACCCGCCGTCGATTGGCCCGGCGACGATCACCTCACCGGCGTCGAGCTGCGAGGCGTCGAGGACGGCGCCGGCCTTCAAACCCGGAACGACGAGTCGTTTCACCTTGCCGCTGAGGACGAGGTGCCCGCCGGGCCGGACGAGCGGCCGCGTCTCGCCGTCGGGGTTGTCGAGGACCAGCGGCGCCGGCCCGGTCGGGCGGAACGGGTTGGCCTTGTCCTTCGCCGTGGGCACGGTCGGCGGCGCGACCACCGGCGGCGCCGGGAGCTTGGGCGCTGGCGCGGGGGGCAGCGGCGGTTCGTCCGCGGGCGGAGCCGCGGCGACGGTGTCGGCGTCCGGGGTCGGGCTCGGCCGGGCCTGCCAGCCGAGGACGCCGCCGACCCCGGCCGCGAACCCGACGGCGAGGCCGAGAACCAGTCCGATGCCGAACCGCGAGCCCGCGGCGACGGGCGGGGCGGGAACCGGCGCGACCGGCTCCGGGGCGGGGGGCGGGGTTTCGTCGGCGACGGGGAGGCCGTCGGACCCGCAGAGGGGGCACGGGACGGTGGCGAGGAGCTCGTCGGCCCGCGGCAGCCCGCAGGAGGGGCAGTTGGTCATCGGCATTCGACGGCGCTCCAGACCGGCGGGCGGAATCCGGCCCCCTCAGTGTGACACGCCGCCGCCCGCACCTCAAGGCGCCGCGTTCCGCCGCTTGCGGCGTTGCAGCCGCGGCTGCTACGCCGCAAGCGGCGGATCAGTCCTCCCCCCACAGCCACCGCAGTAGCACGTCCTGACTCCCGTAGTCGGGCACGATCACGTCCGCCCCCGCGGCGGCCAGCCGCTCGCGCTTCCCGGGATGCACCCCGGACTCGCCCGGCTCCGCGCTCGCCACGCCGACCATCACCCCGCCCACCCGCTTCACCTCCTGCGTCTCGACCACGCCGTCGCCGAAGCCGAGCAGTTCGTCGCCGTCGATGTCGAGGTCGCGGAGGAGGTCGGCGGCGACGCGGCCCTTCGAGAACGTCGGGTCGGCGGGGCACGGGGCGAACACGCGCGGGCCGAACGGCGTCAGCACGTCCAGCAGCGCCCCCTCGTACACGACGGCGTCGCGGTCGGTGCCGCTGGCGAGGAACAGCGGCACCCCGCGAACCTGGAGGGCGTCGAGGACCGCGTGGGCGTTCGGCACCACCCACGCGGCCGGGCGGGCGATGCCGCGCTCGAGCACGTCCCAGCGCTGACGGACGACGCGCATCAACCGGTCGAGGTAGTCCTGCAGGTACACGTCGGCCGCGTCCGGCTCGCCGCCTCGGGCGCGAACCTCGTCGGCGAAGCGGGCCATCTGCACGACCGTGGGGTGGCCGTTGAGCTCCATCACGAACCGCTCGACGAGCCCCCACAGCTCGTCGGCCGGCTCGCGGGCCAGGCCGAGGCCGTGCAGCCGCTCGACCATCATGCCGACCATGACGCGCGGCCAGCCCTCGCGGATCAGCGACAGGGTGCCGTCGAAGTCGAACAGGGCGGCGCGGAACGGCCCGCGGCGGACACGCGGGTTCAGCACCTCGAACGGCAGCGGCATGTGTTCCCCCGCGGACGGCCGGGGTATCATAGCTCTCCTCCCACCACCCACCCGCCGGGTTCAACCGCATGTTCCGCCACGTCGTCCCCCTCGCCGGGCTCGCCGCCCTCGCCGCCGCGGTGCTCGCCGTCCGCACCGACGCCCCGGCCGCCGACCACCCCGTCCCCGCGCCGCTCGCCGCGCCGCCGCCGACGCGCTTCGAGTGCCGCTGGGCCGACACGCCGGTCGCGCTCGACGGCAAGGCCGACGACCCGGCCTGGGCGCACGCCCAGCCGATCGACGCGTTCCACCTGCCGTGGCTGAAGGAGAAGGCCCGCCTGTCGCGCACGGCCACGAAGGCCAAGCTCCTGTGGGACCGCGAGTACCTGTACTTCTTCGCCGAGATGGAGGACAGCGACCTCCGCGCCACGGTGAAGGAGCACGACGGCGACACCTGGAACGACGACGTGTTCGAGCTGTTCTTCCGCCCCGACCGCGGCAAGACCGGCTACTACGAGTTCCAGGTGAACGCGCTGAACACCAAGTTCGACGCCTTCTTCCCGCGCCTGAACTTCGACGACTTCGCCAAGCAGAAGAAGGCCGGCGACTTCCACGTCGAGTCGCGGGTGAAGCTGGACGGCGCGCTGAACGCGGCGAAGGCGGGCGGCGCGAAGGGGTGGGCCGTCGAGGGGCGCATCCCGTGGACCGACTTCCTCAAGACCGGCGGCCGCCCCGCGCCCGGCGAGAGCTGGGCGTTCAACCTGTGCCGCTTCGACTACCACACCGGCTGGGACGGCCCCGAGCTGTCGTGCGTCGCCCCGATCCGCGAGAAGAAGCTCAGCGCCTTCTTCCACCAGACCGAGGACTTCGCCGACCTGAAGTTCGTCGGCCCCGACGCCCGCACGTCGGCGCTGCCGGTCGGGCTCGACGCGCTGCCGCCGCTGACGACGAGTACGGTGGTCGGCTTCCCCGACCCGCCGCCGCCGTACCGCCCGGTGCGCGCCATCGCCGACTACCGGCCGGGCTACCCGATCCAGGTGAAGCCGGTTCCCGGCACCGACCAGATGCTGCTGCTGACGCAGCCGCGGAGCTACGGCCCGACTGCGCTGTGGCGCTTCCCGCACCGCCCCGGCGCGACGGAGAAGGACGCCGTCAAACTGTTCGACACGCCGCACGAGGGCACCGCGACGGACTTCACCTTCCACCCGAAGTTCGCCGAGAACGGGTTCGTGTACGTCGGCTGGAACGGCGGCGCGAAGGGGACGAAGAAGAAGTGCCACGTCACCCGCTACACCATGCAGACGAAGGCGCCGTACGCGCTCGACGCGGCCAGCGCCACGACGATCATCGAGTGGGACTCCGACGGGCACAACGGGCTGGCGATGTGTTTTGGCAACGACGGCATGTTCTACGTCAGCACCGGCGACGGCACCTCCGACTCGGACACGAACGACGTGGGCCAGACGCCGGGCACGCTGCTGGCGAAGCTGCTGCGCATCGACGTGGACCGCCCCGCGAACGGGAAGATGTACGGCGTTCCGGCCGACAACCCGTTCGTGGACGACCCGCGGTTCGTACCGGAAACGTGGGCCTACGGGATGCGCAACCCGTGGCGCATCACCTGCGACCCGGTGAGCGGGCAAATCTGGCTCGGCCAGAACGGGCAGGACCTGTGGGAGTACGCCCACCTCGTGAAGAAGGGCGACAACTACGGCTGGAGCGTGACGGAGGGGAGCCACCCGTTCTTCCCGCAGCGCAAGGCCGGGCCGACGCCGGTGACGCCGCCGACGGTCGAGCACTCGCACGCCGAGGCGCGGTCGCTGACCGGCGGCGTCGTGTACCGCGGCACGAAGCTGCCGGAACTGGTCGGCGCGTACATCTACGGCGACTACAGCACCGGCCACATCTGGGCCGTGAAGCACGACGGCACGCGCATCCTGTGGCACAAGAAGATCGCCATCACGACGCTGAAGATCACCGCGTTCGCGCTCGATTCGCGCGGCGAGCTGCTGATCTGCGACCACGCCGCGGACGGGCAGGGCGGGTTCTTCACGCTCGAACCGAACCCCGCGCCGGCGGTCACCGGCTTCCCGCGCACGCTGTCCGCGAGCGGGCTGTTCGCCTCCGTCCGCGACCACACGATGGCGGCGGGCGTGCTGCCGTATTCCGTCAACGCGCCGTTCTGGTCCGACGGGCTGTTCAAGATCCGCTACCTCGCCCTCCCCGGCGGCACGGGCGTCGGCTACAAGGGGAACCGCGGCTGGTCCTTCCCCGACGGCACGGTGCTGGTGAAGAGCTTCGCCATCGACCACATCGACCGCGGGCCGAACGCGCGCCAGTGGGTCGAGACGCGGTTCCTGACGCGGCAGGGCGGCGAGTGGTACGGCTACAGCTACGAGTGGAACGCCGACGGCACCGACGCGACGCTGCTGCCGGCGGCGGGCGCCGACCGCGAGTTCGTGCGGCGGTCGCCGACCGGCGGCGAGAAGGTGGCGTGGCACTACCCGAGCCGGGCCGAGTGCATGGTCTGCCACAGCCGGGCGCAGGAGTACGTGCTCGGCCTCTGCACGTCGCAGCTCAACCGCACCCACGACTACGGCGGCGGCAAGGCGGAGAACCAGGTCCGCGCGTTCGAGCGGCTCGGCCTGTTTCGCCACGACTGGGCCGGCGAGGCGAAGGGCCGCGTGAAGGGGGCCGACAACGCTCAGCAGCCGGGGCAGCGCGAGCCGCGGCCGTCGTCGCTGTTCACGCGCTTCCCGACCGACATGAAGGCGCTGGTGGACCCCTACGACGCGAAGCAACCGCTGGACGCGCGGGCGCGGTCGTGGCTGCACGTGAACTGCTCGTCGTGCCACGTCGAGGCCGGCGGCGGCAACGCGGCGATGGAGCTGGAGTTCAACCGCGAGCTGGACAAGATGCGCATTCTCGACGTGAAGCCGCTGCACCAGACGTTCGACCTGCCGGACGCGAAGCTGGTGGCGCCGGGCCAGCCGGAGCGGAGCGTGCTGGTTCACCGGCTGGGCCTGCGCGGCCCGGGTCAGATGCCGCCGCTGGCGAGCACGAAGGTGGACGAGCGCGGCGCGGCGCTGATGCGCGAGTGGGTGCGATCGCTGGGGAAGTGAACGGCATCACAGGAACGCCGCGTCGTCCGGCGAGACGGTCTCGGCGATGGTCCACACGGCCTCCGTGCCCGGTAGCCGATCGAGGAGCTTCTGCCGACACGCCTCGGCGTCCTCCCGGGTCGGGAAGCGGAGGGCCGGGAACGCGGCCCGCCGGTCGTCGGCCCCGCCGTACTCGCGGACGACGGCGGCGACAGCGGCGCGGTCGAGCGTCGGCTCGGCCGCGAGGGTCGGGCGGACGGCGTAGGGGAGTTTGCCGGCCGCGGTGGCCTCGGCCGTCGTGTACCCCAGCGCGAACGCGACCCGGTCCGCCCCGACGTTCGGGTGAACCTGCTGGTAGGCGTCCAGCACGGCGGCGGACCGCTGCTCGTCGGTCAGCCCGCGCAGGGCGTCCCAGATGACGGTGACGGCGGTCAGCCCGCTCCGCGGGAACGTGTCGATCTCGACGAACGGCTGGCCGAACGGCCGGGGGGAGCGGAGCTCCGCGGCGAGTTCGGCTACCAGCGCGGCCGGCCCCCCCACCGCCCGGCTCCCGACCGTCCGCTTGCGGACCGGCATCACCCACCTCACAATCGGTTGCGGGTCGCCACCAGCCACTCGACCGCGGCCCGGACGACGTGTGCCTCCGCCGCGGAGGCCACGTTCTTATGATACCGCAGCGTTTCCCGCCACAACCCGTAAACCCGCGCCGCCCGGGCGATGACACCCGCCCCGAACGCCGGGTTCGGGTACGCCCCGCCGGGCAGGTCGGACCGGAGGCGGACCAGGAGTTCGGCCCACCCCACGAGGTTGTGTGCGTTCCCCGCCCACTTGAACCCGAGGTCGGCGGCGAGCAGTTTCGCGTCGGTGATGTCCTTGAGCGGGATCGTCTTGGCCGTGGCGCCGTCCAGGAGCGCGAACACGCCGGCCTTCAGCAGCATTTCGGCGACATACCCCCAGAGGTAGATCGCGGCCGTGCGGCGGCCCGCGGCCGCCAGTAGGAGCCCGTCGGCGTACCGCTGGAGCGCGGCCGCGCGGAACTCGGCGACCGAGTGCGGGCGGCAGCGGTCGAGGAGCGGCGTGGGCATCGCGTCCCCCGGGGCCTCACGAGTTCAGCGGCAGCCCCGCGTACGCCATCCGCGCGGCCTCCCCGACGGCCTCGCTCAGCGTCGGGTGGCCGTGGGTGCAGCGGGCGATGTCCTCGGCGCTGCCGTGGTACTCCATCACCGTCACGCACTCGGCGATCAGGTCGCTCGCCCGCGGCCCCAGGATGTGGACCCCCAGCACCCGGTCCGTCCTCTCGTCGGCGATCACCTTCACGAACCCGTCCGGCTCGTCCATCGCCTTCGCCCGGCCCGTCGCCGCGAACTTGAACCGGCCCACCTTGTACGGCTTCCCCGCCTCCTTCACCTGCTCCTCCGTCAGCCCCACGCTCGCCACCTCCGGCCAGATGTAAATCACCGCGGGGATGGCGTCGTAATTGATGTGAGGTTTCATCCCCGCGAGGCGCTCGACGCACACCACGCCTTCCTCGCTCGCCTTGTGCGCCAGCATCGGGCCCGCGACCAGATCGCCGATCGCGTACACGCCGGGGACGTTCGTGCGGAACGACTCGTCCACGGGAATCTGCCGCGTCTTGGGGTCGGACTTCACGCCGACCTCGTCGAGCCCGAGCCCCGCGGTGAAGGGCCGTCGGCCGACCGCCACCAGCACGCGGTCGCCCTCGAACTTCAGCTCCTTGCCGTCCTTCGCCTGCGCCGTCACGGTCACGGCGTCGCCCTTCACCGTGGCGCCGGTCACCTTGGTGTCGAGGTGGAACTCTATCCCCTGTTTCTTGAGAAGCTTGAACACCTCGGCCGCGATCTCACCGTCACTAATCGCCAATATCCGCGGCAGGAATTCGATGACAGTCACCTTGGCGCCGAGCCGCTTCCATACGGAGCCGAGTTCGAGCCCGATGTAACCGCCGCCCACCACGATCAGGTGCTTGGGCACGGGGTTGAAGTTCAGCGCCTCGGTGGAGCTGACGACGTGTTTGCCGTCGTACTTCAGGAACGGCAACTCGACGCTCTCACTGCCGGTCGCCAACAGCACGTTCTTGGCCTTCAGCGTGGTCGGCTTGCCGTCGTCGCCGGTGACCTCGACGGCGTTCCCCGGCAGCAGTTTCGCGGAGCCGTACACCGGCGTGACGCCGTACTTCTTGAACAGGAACGCGACGCCGGCGGTGAGTTCCTTGACGACCTTGTCCTTGCGGGCGAGCATCGTCGGCAGGTCGAGCTCGACGCCCTTCACCTTGACGCCGTGGCGGGCGAGCTTGTGCAGCGCGGCCTCGTAGTGCTCGGAGCTGTCGAGCAGCGCCTTGCTGGGGATGCAGCCGACGTTCAGGCAGGTGCCGCCGAGCGCCTTCCCGGCCCGCTTCTCGACGCACGCCACCTTCATCTTCAGCTGCGCCGCGCGGATGGCCGCGGTGTACCCGCCCGGCCCGGCGCCGATCACCACCAGGTCGTACTCGTCCGCCATGAACTCGCTCCCGAGAATGGCCGCAAAAAGGCACAAGAGACACAAAGTAAGATCGTTCTTTTTTGTGTCTCTTGTGCCTTTTTGCGGCCAACGTCTTGGTTCAAATATCGA
>DASPHQ010001135.1:0-10696 GCA_035629595.1 Urbifossiella sp.
CGGGTGGTGCTCGCGGCCGGCGTTGCTCCGCGTGATCCGCGGCGTCCGCCCGAACTCGGCGGCCACCACCACCAGCGTATCGTCCAGCTTCCCGGTCCGGTCGAGGTCGGTCATCAGGGCGTGGAAGGCGCGGTCGAACGGCGGCACGAGGTCGTCCTTGTGCGCCGTGAAGTTGTTCCAGTGGGTGTCCCACGCGAACCCGTTGACCCCCTGCGTCCGCTGCCAGTTGCACTGCACGAGCCGCACGCCGGCGCCGAGCAGCCGGCCGCCCAGGAGTACCGACTGGCCGAACTGGTTCCGCCCGTACCGCTCGCGCTCCGCCGCCGGCTGTCGCTCGTGGACCAGCTGAACGCCGAGGCCGGCGCGCTGAACGGCCACGCCATGAGCGGCACCATCCGCGACGGGCAGGCGAAGGCGGTCGAAGTACTGTCGTCGGACGCGGTGCGACGGGCGGTCGATCTGAGCGCGGTGCCGACCGCCGAGCGCGAGCGGTACGGCCGGAACCTGTTCGGCCAGTCGGTGCTGCTCGGCAGCCGACTGCTCGGGGCCGGGGTGCGGCTGGTGCAGTGCAACTGGCAGCGCGTGCAGGGCGTGAACGGGTTCGCGTGGGACACGCACTGGAACAACTTCACCGCGCACAAGGACGACCTGGTGCCGCCGTTCGACCGCGCCTTCCACGCCCTGATGACCGACCTGGACAGGACTGGCAAGCTCGACGAGACGCTGGTGGTGGTGGCCGCGGAGTTCGGGCGGACTCCCAGGATCACGCGGAGCAACGCCGGCCGCGAGCACCACCCGGACTGCTTCAGCGTGGTGTTCGCCGGCGGTGGGGTGAAGGGCGGCCAGGTGGTCGGCGCGTCGGACCGCATCGCCGCCCGCCCGGCGACGACGCCGATCACGCCGGCCGACTTCACGGCGACGATTTATCACCTGCTCGGTATCGACCCCGCGGGCGAGACGCACGACCAGGGCGGGCGGCCGCTGCTGCTGTCGCGCGGCACACCGATCCGCGAGTTGGTGGGCTGATGAACGGGGGTCCGACGCATGACAATGGCGTTGTGCTTCAAGTGCGGGCACACGAAATTCGGGGCGATCTGTCCTTGTCCGGAGTGTGGACTCGCTTCAACCGGCGACATGAGCCTCGACATCGCGTTCAGTGACCACCACATGTCGGTCGCCACCCTCGAAGCGTTCGGTGATGTGGTCCGCGCCATCCGCCGCGTGTGCGACGACGACCAACTCAGGTTCTGGGCGTTCATCCGTTTCGTGTCCGTCAACCACCCGACTGTCCTGGGCGTGGATCAACCGCCGGAACAGCAGTCCGCGTGCGACGACGTGCTGGCGCGTGCCCAACCGCCGCCGGTACAGGTCGAGGAGTCCTCGGCGAGTCGGTTCCTCCGGTCGCACGAGTCCGAGGGGCCGGCCCAGATGCGACCCTGGTGGCGGTTCTGGGGTTGAACCTGATCAAGCGAGCCGGGGTAGTCGATCGAGTTCGTCACTCCGGCAGAGCGTGAATGGTGTTGTGGATCACGCCCACCACCGGCCGGCCGTCCGCGCCCTTGAGGCGAAAGCGCACCTCCATCCCGGCCGTCGGGGCGATGCCCGTAAGCGTCAGCTGAACCGTCTTGCCGTCGGCCGCGAGCGCCGCGCGCGTCACCGTCAGCGCCCGCTCGTCAAGGTGCTTCGAGCCGTAGTTCTGGCTCCGCTTCAGCCCCCACACCTTCACCGCGTAATTCGACACGTCCGCGGCCGCGGCGGCGTCCAGCGCGTCGGTGAAGGTGATCTCCAACCCGTCGGCCTTCGCCCGCAGACCGACCGGTACGTCGGCGGGCTTGCCGGTCGGCCGCACGCGATAGAACCCGCCCGGCCCGGTCTGGTTGCCGGCCCACGCGAACATGCCGCAGACGTACAGCTGGCCGTCGGCCGGGTGGAACCGCGGTCGCATGATTCCCGTCGGGAACGCCGGCAGCGGCAGCGCACACATGCCGCCTTGCGCTTGCCCCTTCACCACCTCGTGCGGCACCACGTACAGCTTGCCGGCGCCGTACGACGTGTTCAGCAGCGCCCCCTTCAGCGGCCCCCACTTGTCGCTCGTCACCCAGATCATCTCGGCGGGCGACCGGTCGAACTCGTTCGTCACCCAGCACAGCGGCGGCTCCATTGCCGCGTCCGACGGGTCGGTCACGTCGGTGAAGCCCCACAGGTTGCCGTAGAAGCCACCCCGCCGCACCAGGTTGATACGGTTCTTCGGCGTCCAGAAGCCTTCCTGGTCGGTGACGAAGAACGTGCCGTCCGGGTTGAGGCACACGCCGTTCGCGGCGCGGAAGCCGGTGGCGAGAATCTCCGTCGTCGCCCCGTCGCGGCTCACCTTCAGCAGCGTGCCGTGGTGCGGCACGACGGCTTGCAGGGCGTGGCGGCCGCTCTTGGCGTAGTAGAAATTCCCGGCCGCGTCCGTCTGCAACCCCATGGCGAACTCGTGAAAGTGCTCCGTCACCTGGTGGTCGCCGTTGAAGCACTCGTAGAAGTCCGTTTCGCCGTCGCCGTTGAGGTCGTGTAGCCGCACGATCTGGTCGCGGCAGCAGACGAAGATTTGCCCGTCGCGCACCTTGAGCCCGAGCGGCTGGAACAGACCCGATGCGATCCGCTGCCACGACAGGTTGCCCGCGGGGTCGAGGAAGCCGGACACGAGCCACACGTCGCCGTCCCAGGTGCAGACGGCCATCCGGTTGCCGTCCGGGAGGATGTCGAAGCCGGTGAGCCGCAGTTGGGCGTTCCACGGGTTCCGCTCCGGCAGTCCGAACGTGTCCGCCACGAACGGACCGGCGTCCTTGCCGACGCTCACCGTCGTCTTCAGCACGTCGGGCCAGCGGCGCGGCCCGCCGGTCGTCAGCGGCTTCAGCGGACGTGGAGCCGAGACGGATTTCGCGTCGCCAACCACAACCTTGAGCAGCGTCGGCGTCGCCGCGGCGGGGACGGTCAGGACGTGAAACCCGTCACGTGGCGTGAGTGACACCCGGTTGTCACCCACGACGCACACCTCCGCCCCCGCCGGCGCGACGCGGACGAGCAGCTCGCGCGACGACTTCCCGACCTCCAGCGTCCGGGTGACCGCTTCGCCCTCGGCTCCCAGCACTTCGAGCACGTCCGCGTCGCCGACCGTGTACGACAGCACCGTCTGGTCGCCGAAGGCGTAGCTGCCGCGGTAGCGAGCCCACGGCCTCGGCAGCGGCCCGTACGCGCGGCCGTCGCGGCCCTTCGGCCGCGGGTCGTCAAAACTCCCCGTCTCGGGGTTCGCCCAGCCGGGGCCGACCGGGTTCAGCAGCCGCACGTCGCCGGCGACCTTCGGGTGAACGCCGTGCCGCCCGTCGAAGTGAATCCCCTTCCAGTCGATGAACCCGTCACCCGCCCACGCCGCGGCGACGCGCATCGTGTCCAGGTCGAACACGGCCCAGCGCTTGCCGCGCGACACGCCGCCGGGGCCGGGGTCGAGGCGGAGGGCGAGCCCCTTGTAGGCGATGTTCGGCGCCGCCTTCGTGCCGCCGACCTCGTAGGTGTTCACGAGGCTCGGGCCGTAGTCCATCGCCACCCACGGCTCGACGTTCGACGGCGCCGGCCCGTACTCGCCCTTGCGTCCCGGCGGCAGCGTGGAAAGGTAGGCGTCGTCGGCGCGGGCGAGTTGGCCGGGGTTGTGCGGACGTAGGTAGGCTTCGCGGAGGTAGTGGATCACGTCGTACTTCTGCCGCGGCACCATCCACGTCTGCGGCGGCATCAGCCCGTACCCGCGGGTCAGCGTCTGGTAGAGGCTGTACGGGTCGCTGCCGTTCTTGAAGACGTGCGCGGTGAACTTCGGCGACGTGGGGAGCGAGCCGGGTTGATCCTTCGTGCCGTGACAGTTGGCGCACACGCGCTGGTAGATAGCCTCGCCCCGCTGGAACGCCTTGGCGTCGAGCGCGCGGACGAAGCCGGCGTGGTCGATGTCCTTCTCGTAAGCGGGGACCACGAGCGCCGTCTGCGCCGGCCGCAGCTCCTTCGCCCGCGCCGGCCCCTGCTCCGCGACTTCGATGAGGTACTTCGTGAGGTCGAGGAACTGCTGCCGGTCCGAAAGGAGGTTCATCATCCCGTCGGGCATCAGCGACTGCGTGCCGGCCTTGCGGGTGACGACATCGGCCTTCGGGATCACTACACGCTTGCCGTTCGCGGCGGGGTCGACAAGGGTCAGCGCGTCCGCCGTCTCGGCGGCGACCAACCCGGTTACTGTGCGGTCGTCGGCGGTCACGACGGTGACGGTCTCGAAGCCCTTCTTCAGCACGCGCGACGGGAACAGGACCGACTCGACGACGTACTCGGCGGTGGCGTCCTTCCCCGCGGCGGCGAGGTCGGGGCCGAGGCGCGTCTCGGCTTCGGCGTCGTGACACTTCGCGCAGGCGAGCGCCGGCTGGAAGAACAGCGCCGCCCCGCGGCCGGCGTCGCCGCGCTCGCGGGCGGCCTTCGCCAGCGCGGCGGGCGCCTCGGCGGCGAGTTGCTGGTGGAGCGGGTCGGCGGCCGGGAGAGGTGCGGCCGCGGCGACGAGAACGAACAAGGTGACGGCGAAGCGCGACATGAGCGGCCCCGGGGGTGGTTCCGGCAGTGTGCGGAACCCGCGCCCCGGGGGCAATCCCGTCAGACCCTAACGGGCAGCTTCGGCGGGAAGAGTGCGTCGGCGAGCTTCCGCGCGAGCTGGTAGCGGCGCGCCACCCAGTACCCGCCGGCGGCGACCGCGGCGACAGCCGCCGACCAGCCCCACGACGCCAGGTTCCACGCTTCCGGCTCGGCTGCCGGCGCTGCCACCGCCTCGGCCGGCGCGGCGTCCGCCGGGAGCGCGACACCGACCGGCGGCGTCACCGCGGCCTGCGCGTCGGGCGCGACTTCGACCCCCGGCGGCACGACTTCCGGCGGCGTGACGGCCACCGCCGCCGGGTCCACGGGGAAGCCCGTCAGCGCCGCCGGCCCCACGACGAGGGGCTCGGGCGCAACCACCACCTCGGCCGGGAAGGCCACGGTCGCCGTGGTCGTGCGACTCGGGGCCACGTCGGCGGTCGCAACGGTGACGGCACCGATCGGTGTCGTGGGCGGGAAGGCGGGAGAGAAGTTCGACACGGCGCCGTCAGGGGCGAACAATGCCGTCCCGACCGCCGCACTGGTGGCGCCCGACGTGGTCGGGGCGGTCGTACTAATGGTGGTCGCCGTGGCGTCCGTCGCGGGCGGGGTCGTTACAGGAGTCGTCACCGCCGGCGCCGTCGGGGTGAACACGACCGGCCCGGCGACGGGTTCGCCGCTGCCGACTGGCGGCGTGACCAGCCCGGGGGTCGGCACTTCACCAACCGGCGTCGTCGGCAGCCCGGGGAGTGGCGGGGTGACGACGACGCCGGGAGCCGGCGCGGGGTCGGTGGGGCTCGGTGAACCGATCAGGCCGGATACGGTGTTTTCGATCGTGCCGATCAGCCCGGTGAGACCCGGCAGCGAGACCGACGGCAGGGACAGGCCGAGGAGGGCCGGCACAGCTCGCGCCTCGAACTCCTCGACGGCCAGGAACCGGACGCGGGACATGGGCCGACTCATGCTGCGAACCTCACCGCGGTGGAGGGCAGGAGCGGATACACCACTCGACTGAGGGTATGGGGGTGATGCAAAACGCATGCGGCCGCACGATTCGATCCTGAGTCATTTGTGTCGGGTTTTCGGACACTGCTACCGATCCTGAATTACGGTAGAATCGCGTCGTCCCAGGAGGTCGTCATGGACCGTCGTTCGTTTCTGGCGTCGTGCTTCGCAACGGTGGGCACGCAATTACCCGCCGCCGGCGCCGAACCCGCCCCCACGCGCTTCCAGATCGCGTGCATGACCCTGCCGTACTCCCGCATCCCGCTCGCCCGGGCACTCGACGGCATCAAGGGCGCCGGCTACCGGTTCGTCGCCTGGGGCACGACCCACGACGAGGGCGACGGCCGCAACACACCCGTGATCGCCAAGGACGCCGAACCGGCCCGCGCCCGCGAGCTCGGCCGCCGCTGCCGCGACCTCGGGCTCGAACCGGTGCTGATGTTCAGCGGCACCTACCCCGAGGCCGCCGACGGGTTCGAGGTGCACCGACAGCGCGTCCTGCAGGCGGCGGCCGCGGGCATCCCGCAGGTGCTGACGTTCGGCCACACGAAGGGGGCGAGCCGGGCGGTGTGGGTCGAGCGGTTCCGCCGGCTCGGGCCGATCGCGCGCGACAACAATGTGACGATCGTGGTGAAGCAGCACGGTGGCGAGACCGGCACCGGCGAGGCGTGCGCCGCCGTCACACGCGAGGTGAACCACCCCAACATCAAGGTGAACTACGACGCCGGCAACGTCCTGGACTACCTCGACAAGGACCCGCTGCCGGACATCCGGGCGTGCGCCTCCGAGGTGCGGAGCTTCTGCATCAAGGACCACCGCAACTGGCCGCGCGACGAGGACTGCGGCCCGGGGTTCGGCGAGATCGACCACTACCGCCTGCTCCACCCGGTCGCGTTCACGGGGCTGCCGATGCCGCTCGCGTGCGAGAACATCTTCGCCCCGCTGGTGCCGCGCCCGGACCGCCCCGATGGCGTGGACGCGCTGGCGAAGCGGGCGCGCGAGTTCCTGGAACTGGTGGTCGCGGGGCTTCAGGCGCCGGTGGGGAAGAAGTAGTTCTTCCGCCGCTTGCGGCGGTGCAACCGCGGTTGCACCGCCGCAAGCGGCGGAGGTCTGGTGTTTCGTGATCCGGTTATGCGGGCTGTGCGGGCGGCGGGTCGTGCGGGGTTTGTTCAGGGTGCCCATCGGTGGGCGGTCGGGCGGCGGGCGTGCCGATTCCATTCGGGTGGTGTCGGGACCGGCACCAAACGCCAAACACGAACCACCATCCACCCCCATGACGCGATTCGTGGTCGCCGCGGTCCTGCTGCCCGCGGCCGGGTTCCTCGCGGCAGCCGACCCGGCCGGCTACCCGCCGCCGAAGACGCTCGGCCCGGTCGCGTCCTACGGGGCAAACGTCCAGCGGGCGATGACGCTCCTCGCCACCAGCACGCCGGAGAAGCGGAACACCGTCCGCGTGCTGTTCTACGGCCAGTCGATCACCGCTCAGCCGTGGACGGCGGCCGTGGCCCGCGACCTCCGCGCCCGCTTCCCGTTCGCCGACCTCCAGATCGAGAACCGGGCGATCGGCGGGTACGGGTCGAACGTCCTCGTCCGTACCGCCGAGGCCGACCTTTATCCCGCCTACCCGGACCTGTTGATCTTCCACGTCTACGGTCCGGTCGCCGAGTACGAGGCGATCGTCCGCCGCGTCCGCGAGCGCACCACGGCCGACGTCCTCCACGCCACCGACCACATCGCCCCGCTCCTGGGCGAGAAGCTGGACGAGCCGACCGACCCGGCCCGCCTCACCCCGGCGGACGGCCACCTGTGGAAGAACCACGTCTTCCTCCCGGGCGTGTCGGCCCGGTACGGCACCGAGCTGGCCGACGTCCGCGGGTTGTGGCGGCAGTACATCCGCGACCACCGCCTCTCCCCGTCCGACCTCCTGGCCGACGAGCTCCACCCGAACGACCACGGCGGCTACGTCATGGCCGAGGTCGTGAAGGCCCGCCTCCGCCACCGCCCCGAGCTGCCCGCCGCCGGCTGGCGGGACCGCGTCACCACCCACGCCGTCGGCGCGGGGGCGAAGTGGGAGAACGGCACGCTCACCCTGCCGTTCGACGGGAACCGCGTGGACCTCCTGTTCCGCCCCGGCGCGGCCGGCAGCCCGGTCGGTGTCCGCATCGACGGCAAGCGGCCGTCCCAGTACCCCGAGCTGTTCCTGGCCACGCGCGCGTACAACGTCGAGCCGCCGGAACCGAAGCCGATCCTCATGCGGGTCGGCGCGACCGCCCCGCCGGTGGTCGAGGAGTGGACGCTGACCGCGACCGACTTCACCGACGAGGGGCGGCGCTTCAAGTACACCGTCTCCGGGTCGGTGACCGGGGCCGACGGGGCCGGCGACTCGGCGGTGCCGTTCGTGTCGAAGTCCGGACGCGTGGCGATCGAACCACCCGATTTCCACCCAGTCACGTTGGCGAGGGCGGCGCAACAGTACAAGCAGTCCCGGCTGGTGGTCCGGTGGAACGTCCTCCCCCTGTTCGCCGACACCGCCACCCCGCCGCCGGCCCGCGGCCCGGGGCTCGAAGCGGCGGTGACCGTTGCCCAGGGGCTGCGGCCCGGCCGGCACGTCCTGGAGCTGACCGGCGGGCCGGACAGCCAGTTGGAGGCGGTGCGAGTGTTCCGCCCGCCGCTGCGGGCGGCGGAGTGAAGCCCGCCTTCGGTGCCGGCGCCAGGCGGCCATCCGAGGACCGCGGTTCGTATCGTGACGCTGTTCCTCCCCCACGGAGTCGCGTCATGGTCCGCAAACTCGGTGCGTCCGCCCTCGTCCTTGCCGCCGCCGCGGTTGGGTACGCCGTCCAACAAGGGTGGGAGAGCGG
The DNA here is from genome assembly GCA_035629595.1 of Urbifossiella sp. Taxonomy (GTDB): domain Bacteria; phylum Planctomycetota; class Planctomycetia; order Gemmatales; family Gemmataceae; genus Urbifossiella. The sequence continues at coordinate 8,499 of DASPHQ010001135.1, forward strand.
CATCGTGTGGCCGGAGCCGAAGGTGGTCGCCCCGGGCGACGCCCCCGGCGCCCCGCCGGCCGACGCCGTCGTGCTGTTCGACGGCAAGGACCTGTCGAAGTGGACGAACGGCGACAAGTGGGAGATCAAGGACGGCTACGCCGTGGTCCGCAACTCCGACATCACCACGAAGGACTCGTTCGGCGACTACCAGCTGCACGTCGAGTTCGCCACGCCGGAGGTGGTGAGGGGGAGCGGCCAGGGGCGCGGCAACAGCGGCATCTTCCTGTCGAACCGGTACGAGGTGCAGGTGCTCGACTCGTTCGGCAACAAGACGTACTTCGACGGCCAGTGCGCCGCCCTGTACAAGCAGCAGCCGCCGATGGCGAACGTCAGCCGCAAGCCGGGCGAGTGGCAGACGTACGACATCATCTACACCGCCCCGCGCTTCGCCGACGACAAGAAACTTGTGAAGCCGGGGTACGTCACGGTCATTCACAACGGGGTGGTGGTGCACAACCACTACGAGTTGACGGGGACGACGTGGTTCCACCAGGCCCCGGCCTACGAGCCGCACCCGCCGAAGCAGCCGATCCGCCTCCAGAACCACAACGACCCGGTGAAGTACCGCAACATCTGGCTGCGCGAGCTGACGCCGATCGTGGGCAAACAGCCGGCGGCGAAGTCGTGACAGGCCGTCGCGATTAGGCCGCCCGGGGTTTCCACCCCGGGCTAGCGAAGGCGCCCTCCGGGCTGAAGCCCCGAGCCAGCCCAAGCCCGGAGGGCGCCTTCGCTAGCCCCCGGGGCGGAAGCCCCGGGCGGCGTCGGCGGTGTCGCTACTGCTTCACCACTGGCTCGCCCGGCGGCACCGCCCGGTGCGGCTCGGCGGGGTTGGCGGCGTTCTCGCCGGTGATCAGCCGCGCCGCCCGGTTGCGGGTGAAGTAGTTGAAGGTCCACTGCCACAGCACCAGCACCCGGTTCTCGAACCGGGCCAGGTACAGGATGTGGATGAACAGCCACGCCAGCCACGCCAACACGCCCGTCAGCCGCAGGCCGTTCGTCTCGGCCACCGCCTTCGCCATGCCGATCGTCGCCATGCTCCCCTTGTCCCAGTACTTGAACGGCCGCGGCGGCGACGTGTCGCCCTTCAGCCGCGCCGCGATCACGCGGGCCACGTAGTCGCCCTGCTGCATCGCCACCGGCGCCACGCCCGGCAGCGGCTTCCCGTCCGCGCCCTTCAGGACCGCCAGGTCGCCGGCCACGAACACGTCCGGCCGGCCGCCGACGGTGCAGTCGGGGTTCACGGTCACGCGGCCGGGCCGGTCCGTTTGTACGCCGCCGACGGCGTCGGCGAGCAGCTTGCCGAGGCCGCTGGCCTTCACCCCCGCGGCCCAGATTACCGTCTCGGTGGGGATGGCGGCGACGACCGCGTCCGGGCGGTCGGCCTTCACCTCGACGCGGTCCGGGAACACGCCGACGACGTGGCAGTCGAGCCGGGCCTCGATGCCGAGTTTGTGGAGGGCGTTGAGGGCGTACGCGGACAGCTTCTCGTGGAACGCCCCGAGCACGCGCGTCTGGCCTTCCACGAGGATGATGCGGGCGTCGCGCGGGTTGATGGCGCGGAAGTCGAACCGGAGCGTTTGGCGGGCCAGCTCACTGATCGCCCCGGCCATTTCGACCCCGGTCGGCCCGCCGCCGACGACGACGAACGTGAGGAGGCGGTCGCGCGCCTTCGCGTCCGGCTCGCGTTCGGCCCGCTCGAACGCGGCGAGCACCCGGCGGCGGATCTCAGTCGCGTCCTCCAGCGTCTTGAGGCCGGGGGCGAGATCGGCCCAGTCGTCGTGGCCGAAGTAAGTGTGCGTGGCACCGGTGGCGACCAGGAGCGTGTCGAACGGGATGGCGGCGCCGTCGCGCAGCTGCACGACTTTCGCGGCGAGGTCGAAGCCGGTCACTTCGCCGAGGAGGACGTTGGTGTTGCGCTGGCGGCGGAGGATGGAGCGGAGCGGGGCGGCGATGTTGGCCGGGGAGAGGGCGCCCGTGGCGACCTGGTAGAGGAGCGGTTGGAACAGGTGGAAGTTCCGCCGGTCGATGAGCGTGACCCGGCACGGCGCCTTGGCCAGCCCGCGGGCGGCGTTCAGCCCGCCGAACCCGCCGCCGACGATCACCACCCGGTGTTCCGCGCCGCCCGCCATGTCCGGTGCCCCCGCGAGTTGGTCCCA
>DASPHQ010001136.1:0-10580 GCA_035629595.1 Urbifossiella sp.
GGCGGGGCGGCGGTCCGCTTCCAGACGGTGTACATCGTCCGGCGGTGGCGGTCCGGGCCGGGGTCCATCTTGTAGTTCCGCAGGTCGCCGTACACGCTCACCTCGTCCCACACCCCGGCCGGCATGTACGGCCGCACCGACGGCCCGCCGAGCTTCGTGGTCAGCAGGCCCGACGCAGCCAGCGCCTGGTCGCGGACCAACTCGCCTGACAGCCGGAACCGCGGGCCGCGCGCCAGCAGCCAGTTCTCGGAATCGATCCGCAGCAGGTCCGGCGTGACCCGCGACGACTGGCGGTACGTCGCCGACATCACGATGAGCTTGTGCATCGCCTTCATGTCCCAGCCGAGGCGGACGAACTCGGTGGCGAGCCAGTCGAGCAGCTCGGGGTGCGACGGGAACTCGGCCTGGGTACCGAGGTTCTCCGTAGTGCGAACCAAACCGGCGCCGAAGAAGTGCTCCCACGCCCGGTTCACCCACACGCGGGCCGTCAGCGGGTTCTCGGCCGACGCCACCCACCGCGCGAACGCCAGCCGGTCGGCCTTCGCCCCCGCCGGCAGCGGCGGCAGCGCGGCCGGCACCCCGGGCGTCACCTTCGCGCCGCGGCGGTCGTACTGCCCGCGCACCAGCACGAACGACTCCCGCGGCGACCCCTCCTGCATCACCATGACTGTCGGCAACTTCTCCTCGAAGTCGGCGAGCTGCTTCTTCGCCACGGCGGCCGCCTGGTCGGCGCGGCGCACCGGGCCGTCGGCCGTGGACCGGTAGAACGCCGTCAGCGCCGCCGCCTGCTCCGGCGTCCGCTTCGCCGCGTCGGTGTCGAGCACGGCCTTCACCGCCGGCGGCACGCGCGGGCCGGCGAGTGTCACGGTCCCCGGCGCGGCCCCGGTCACCGACAGGCGGAACCGGCCGATCGAGTGGTGGTTCAGCGCCTCGTGCAGCAGCTTCACGATGATCGTGGCGTCGGCCGGCACCAGCACCGGCGCGTCGGCCACGAGCGCCGCGGCCAGCGGCGCCCGCCGCGTCGGGCCGTCCGCCGCCCAGCCGCGCTTCGGGTCGCCGCCGAGGAGGTTCTTCACGTCCCACCCCGGCTGCGAGTAGTCGGCCTCGGCGCGGACGAACTTCAACTTCACCGGCTCCTTCAGCGACGGCGCGGTCACCGCCGCCTCGACCGACGTGAGGACGAAGTTGCCGTTCGGCGCCCGGCCGACGCTCTGGTTCGGCAGCGACTTGTCGGGGAGGCATTCGAGCCGCACCGCGGAGAGCGGCCCGGCGGCGACCGGCGACACGACGGTGTACAGGTCGTAGGGCGGCGACTGCCCGACCGCGAGGTACGACCCGTCCGGCTGCCGCTCGAACTTCCCCATGCCGCTGCCCGACACTGCGCGCGGGCTCAGCACCGTCCACGATTCCTTGACGTCGGCGTGGGCCGCCTTGAAGCCCGGCTCCCACGCGGCGACGAGTTTGGGCAACTCCTTCGCCGCGTCGGCCGCGGCCGTGTCCGCGGTGACGACCGCCGCGCGGAGTTTCGCCAACTCCGCCTCCTGCCCCGGGCCGGCGACGGTGACCGCGGGGTCCGAGTTGCCGCCGCCGCGGTTCGCCGCCAGGGTGCCGGACTCGGGCACGTTGTTGAAGAACGCGAACAGCCGATAATACTCGGCCTGCGAGATCGGGTCGTACTTGTGGTCGTGGCAGCGGGCGCAGCCGGCGGTCATGCCGAGCCACGTCAGCGCGGTCGTGTCCACCCGGTCGATGACCGTCTCGACTCGCCACTCCTCGCCGATCAAGCCGCCCTCGCCGTTGAGCCGGTGGTTGCGGTTGAAGCCGGTGGCGATGACCTGATCCCGCGTCGCGTTCGGGAGCATGTCGCCGGCGAGCTGCTCGACGGTGAACTGGTCGAACGGCAGGTTGCGGTTGTACGCCCGGACCACCCAGTCGCGCCACGGCCACATGGCCCGGCTGCTGTCGGTCTGGAAGCCGTTGCTGTCGGCGAAGCGGGCGTAGTCGAGCCACGGCATCGCCATCCGCTCGCCGTAGTGCGGCGACGCGAGGAGCCGGTCCACGACCTTCTCATAAGCGTTCGGCGTGCGGTCCGCGAGGAAGTCGTCCACCTCCTTCGGCGTCGGCGGCAGCCCGGTCAGGTCGAGCGACAGCCGGCGGATGAGCGTCTCGCGGCTCGCCTCCGGCGAAGGCATCAGCTTCTCACGATCGAGCCGGGCGCGGACGAACGCATCGATCGGATTTCGGATTTCGAGTTTCGGATTTCCAAATTCCGGCACCGGGGGCCGCTTCGGCGCCTCAAACGCCCAGTGCGCCGACCATTTCGCCCCGCCCTCGACCCACGACTTGATGACGCCGACCTGCGCGGCCGTCAGCGCCTTGCCGCCCTTCGCCGGCGGCATCCGCTCGTCCGGGTCGGCGCTGGTGACGCGGGCGAGCACGTCCTTCGCGGCAGCGGTGAGGCCGTCGCGGGTGTCGAGGCGGAGGTCGGCCTTGCGCCCCTTCTCGTCGGGGCCGTGGCAGGCGAAGCAGTACTCGGTGATGACGGGCCGCACGTCGCGGGCGAAGTCGACGTCGGCGCGGCCGCGCGGGGCGAGGGCCAGGACGGCCGCGGCGGCGAGGAGAGGGGTGCGCATCGGGGAACCTGCGGGGACGCGGCCGGGCGGCGGGGGCGGAGATCGGGGCGATGTCTGGACTGATTATCTAGTGTCGTGGGCGGCACCGATACGAGAAAACCGGGTTGGCGGGCGGCTCGGTGTTTTGAGCCCGGAGGGCGTCGGCGTGTAGCCCGGGGTGCAACCCCGGGCGGCGTCGGCGGTGCCCGATTCGCGTTGCTCCCACGATTCACGCCGTTGCCCGCCCGGGGTTCCACCCCGGGCTACACGCCAACGCCCTCCGGGCTCGAAACACCGAGTCATCCTCGACGGCCAAAGTTACGCTCGACACCCCGCCCCGAAAACCGGTGGCGTTCAACGCCGCGTTCGGCGAGAATCAGAATGACCCGCCCCGGTCCCCCGGGGGACGACCATGACACGCCCACACCCCACCCGCCGGCAACTGCTCCAGGTCGGCGGCCTGTCCGCGCTCGGCCTCGGGCTGCCGTCGCTGCTCCAGGCCCGGTCCCCCGCGGCCGGGACGCCCGGCGGCCGCGTGCCGGAACGGTCGTGCATCTTCGTCGTGCAGTACGGCGGGTGCAGCCACATCGACAGCTTCGACCCCAAGCCGGACGCGCCGTCGGAGACCCGCGGACCGTACCGGGCCATACCCACCCGCGTCCCCGGGGTGCGGCTCGGTGAGTTGCTGCCGCGGCTGGCGGGGCAGGCCGACCGGTTCCTGCTCGTGCGGTCGATGACCCACCGCGACCCCGGACACGACGGCGGCATGCACGTCGCCATGACCGGCCATTCCGCTCCCACCCCGGACACGCCGTACCTCGGCAGCGTGGTGGCGAAGGTGCGGCCGGCGACGCGAAACGTGCCGTCCTACGTGTGGCTGCAAAACCTCGCGGGGGACGTGCAGCCGCGCTACCTCAGCGGCGGATTCCTCGGCCCGGCCTACGGCCCGCTGCGGGTCGGAACCGACCTCGACAACCCGTCCGCCCCCGGCTTCCGCGTCCGCGCCCTCGACCCGGCCGCGGACGTGCCGCACGACCGCATGGTCACCCGCACCGGGCTGCTCAACCGGCTCGACCCGCGGTCCGCGTCGGCCGGCCCGGAGGCAGCGCTGCGCGGGTTCCAGGAGCGGGCCGCCGACCTCCTCACCGGGCCTGACACCCGGCAGGCGTTCGATCTCGGCCTCGAACCGATCGGCGTCCGTGAGAGGTACGGCCCGCACCCGCTCGGCCAGAACCTTCTCACGGCGCGGCGGCTGGTCGAAGCCGGGGTGCGGCTGGTGAGCGTGACCGCGTGGGCCGGCACCCCTTGGGGCGAGGCGTTCAAGAACGTGCAGACGTGGGACATGCACGGCGACGGGGCCGGGCTCGGGAGCATGTTCGGGACGGGTGCGTACGGCCTCGGCTGGGCGCTGCCGAACCTCGACCAGTCGGTGTCGGCGCTGCTGGACGACCTGGCGGTCCGCGGTCTGTTGGAGAGCACGCTGGTCGTCGTGGTCGGCGAATTCGGCCGCAGCCCGCGGATCGACCGCGCCGGCCGCGACCACTGGCCGGCGTGTTATTCGGCGCTCGTCGCCGGCGGCGGTATCCAGGGTGGCCGGGTCCACGGCGCGTCGGACCGCGCCGGTGGGTACGTCCGGGACGACCCGGTTCCGCCGGAGCGGTTCGCGGCCACGGTGCTGCACGCGCTGGGGGTTCCGCCCGAGACGCGCCTCGGCGCCGACCGCTTCACCCGCCCGGCCGGTACCGGTGAGCCGATTACGGGCTGGTTCGTCTGACCCACGCTGCGGGACTGGGGTCGTGTTTATGCGGTTGCGGGAGAGCCTGTACCTGAGCGCGATGGTCCTCCTCCTGTGCGGAGGTGCCGCCCTCGCCTATCACTGGGCGGTGACCGAGCGCCGCGACCGGGAGGCCGGACGGGCGCGCGAGGAGATGATTGCGGGCATCGACCGCGAGTGGGCCGAGTTCCAGCCCGTCGCCGATGCCGCGAACACTTTCCTCGTGTCGCTCGACGTGGACAACGGCGGGCCGCCCCAACTCACTCTCACGACCGACGCGTTCCAGGCCCGCCACCGGGCGGCGGGCGGGGTGTTCCGGCTCATCCTGCCGGACGACGGGTTGATCGGCATCGCACACCCGGGCGGCCCGTCGTTCAACGAACTCTGGACCGGGTCGGTCGGCGGGGGGGCCGTGGCGTACCGGGGGGACGTGCTCCGGGTTGGGGGGGGTGTGCGCGGGAGCTACACCATCGCCCTGGTGCGGGACCTGGCCACCGGTCGCTGGCTGGTGGATGCGTTCTCCGTGTCCGTGTAGCTCGGGGGCAGCGATCACGGCTGGTTCGCCTAACCCGTGCCCGGGAGTGGACCTATGGAAGCCGATCGAGCAACGACCACCGGCGGCGTCGCTCGGACGGCGATTGTTCTGGCAGAAGCACTTGTTTCCGCGACCCGGTGGGGGGGCGGCGGAAACAATAATCTCCGCCCGAATGGCCGTTTTCCTTGACGCCGCCGGATTCATCAGATGTCTTCTTACCCGCGAGCGCCCATGCTCACCCTCCACTCCCGCCGCGACCACCTCCCGCGCCGCGCCTTCTTCACCGCCGGCGGGCTGTACGTCGGCGGGCTCACGTTCGCCGACCTGCTGCGCGCACGAGCCGCCATCGGTGAACCGCCGACCCGCGGGAAGTCGGTCATCATGGTCTACCTCAACGGCGGGCCGTCCCACCTCGACATGTACGACCTGAAGCCGGACGCGCCGGTCGAGTACCGCGGCGAGTTCCGGCCGGTCCGCACCAACGTCGTCGGGCTCGACGTGTGCGAACACCTGCCGCTCCACGCAACGATAGCCGACAAGTTCACCGTCGTCCGCAACATGCGCTTCCAGCAGGAGGGGCACACCGCCCCGGAGCTGTACACCGGCTACCTCCGCGGCAACCACCCGTCGATCGGGTCGGTCGTCAGCCGCGTCCGCGCCGACGCCGGGGTGCGGGCGCCGCTGCCGCCCTACGTGTACCTCGGCGACGCCAACCACGTCGGCGGGCCGGGGTTCCTCGGCAAGGCGCACGAGGCGTACATCCCCGGCGAGAAGGCCGCCAATCTCGGCCGCTCGCGGGCCGTCACCCTCGACCAACTCGACGACCGCCGCGCGCTCCTCACCGCCTTCGACCGCACCCGCCGCGACCTTGACGGCGGCCGTGCCGGGCTGGACGCCTTCACCGCCCAGGCGCTCGACATGATGACGACCAACGCCGCCCGCGACGCCTTCGACCTGGCGAAGGAGCCGGCCCGCGTCCGCGAGAAGTACGGCAAGGGAACTGAGTACCTCCTCGCCCGCCGGCTCGTCGAGGCCGGGGTGCCGGTGGTGTCGATCACGCCGCAGAACCACGGCGTGCCGGCGAAGTGCAACGGCCAGTGGGACCACCACGACCACGTCTTCGAGTGCCTGAAGGCGGTGCTGCCGCAGTACGACCGCTCCGTCCACGCGCTGCTGACCGACCTGCACGACCGCGGCCTGGCCGGCGACGTGGCGGTGGTGATCTGGGGCGAGATGGGCCGCACCCCGCGGGTGGGGACGCAGCGCGGCACGACGGGCGGGCGCGACCACTGGCCGCAGGCGGGGTTCGCGGTGGTGGCCGGCGGCGGGTTCGCGACGGGTCAGGTGGTCGGCGCCACGAACGCCCGCGGCGAGCGCCCGGAGGGCCGCCCGTACACGCCGCAGAACGTGCTGGCGACGCTGTACCGCCACCTCGGCATCGACCCGGCGACGACGACGCTACCCGACCACACCGGCCGCCCCGTCTACCTCCTCGACGACCCGCGGCCGGTGGCGGAACTGGCGTGACCCGACAGGCGGCAGAGTAGCCCCGGAGTTCTCGCGATGCTCCGCATCCTCGGCAGCTCGAAACGGACGTGCGACGGGGTCACCCGGCGCGACCTCCTCCGCGCCGGCCCGCTCGCACTCCTCACCGGGGGCGCGACCGCGGCGACCGCCGCGACCGCCGCACCCACGTCGGGCGGGGGCAAGGCGAAGAACGTCATCCTGCTGTACCTGTTCGGCGGGCCGAGCCAGCTCGACACGTTCGACCCGAAGCCCGACGCGCCGGCCGAGGTACGCGGCGACGTGAAGTCGATCCGCACGAACGTGCCCGGGATCGACATCTGCGAGTACCTGCCGCGCGTCGCGACGGTGATGGACCGCGTCACGCTCATCCGGTCGCTGAACCACCCGTGGAACTTCCACGGCATGCAGTACGCCACTACCGGCCTGCCGCAGGGCACCATTCCCATCGAGGAGACGCAGCTGCATCCCGAGCAGTGGCCGTTCATGGGGTCGGTGGTGTCGTTCCTCGACCACCAGCGCCACGGGACCAAGCCGAGGGGCCGCGTGCCCGACAACGTGGTCCTGCCGTGGCTCCTCAGCTCGAAGCGGACCATGCCGCCCTACGCGCGGCTCCACGCGGCGTACCTCGGCGGCGAATTCGACCCGATCTGGGGCGAGTTCCACGGCGCCGCGTCGCGGGCTGTCACCCGCACCGCGTGGGGGCCTGCCGAGGAGGTCCGCGACCCCCACCTCGGCATCACCCCCGACAGCCGGTTCGAGCTCGCGGCCGGGACCGCCCTCGACGCCGCCATGACGCTCGACCGCCTCGGCACCCGCCGCTCGCTCCTCGACCAGTTCGACGCGGCCCGGCGCGACGCAGACGCCTCCCGCACCGGCCGCCGGCTCGACGAGAACCGCGCGCGGGCGTTCGCGCTCATGGACTCGGCGACCGTCCGCACCGCCCTGGACCTGGACCGCGAGCCGGAGCGGCTCCGCTCCCGTTACGGCCCGACGCTGTTCGGCCAGGGCGTGCTCCAGGCCCGGCGGCTGGTCGAGGCGGGGTGCCGCTTCGTCACCGTCATCTGGGACGAGTTCGGCCAGCTCAACACCGGGTGGGACACGCACGAGGATCAGCGGAACCGGCTGCGGAACGAACTGCTGCCGGGGTTCGACCTGGCGTTTTCCGCGCTGATCGACGACCTGACGGCGCGCGGCCTGCTCGACGACACGCTGGTACTAGTGCTGAGCGAGATGGGCCGCACGCCGCGCCTCGACGGCGACGGCCGCGGGCACTGGGGGCGGGCGTACTGCAACCTGATGGCGGGCGGAGGCAGCGCACGGGGCCGGGTGATCGGCCGGACGGACCGGATCGCCGCGACCCCGATCGACCGCCCATTACGCGCGAAGGACGTACTCGCAACCGCGTACCACCTTCTCGGCATCGACCACGAGGCCACGGTGGCCGACAAGCTCGGCCGTCCGGTTCCGCTCCTCCCGTACGGCGACGTGATCCGCGAAGCGCTCGCGTGATCCGGCAGGAGGACTCGCTGCCGGGCCGGCGCGGTCCTATACTGCCCGTTCCCACCGCGGTGGCCGCGGCGGGACTTAACAAGGAGTCGGCATGGGGTTGCGGATGCGCGTGCACGACCGGGAGCCGATCGGGGCGGCCCTGCGGCGGTTCAAGAAGCTGATCGAGCGGAGCGGGATGAAGGGCGAGATCCGCGCCCACGAGTACTACGAGAAGCCGTGCGAGGCGCGGAGCCGCAAGGCCGCCAAGAAGCGGAGCACGATCCGCAAGGCCCTCCTCGGCAAGCCGGTCAAGAAGGACCGCCCGTACTAGCCGGGCGACGGCCACCCGAGCGAGGCTGGTCATGGGCGTGCTCGACCGGTTCCGACTGACCGGTAAACGCTTGCTCGTCACCGGCGGTAGCCGCGGGCTCGGCCGGGAGATGGCCCTCGCCTGCGCCGACGCCGGGGCCGATTTGCCCTCGTCGGCCGCGACCCGGACGCTCTGGAGCGGGCCGCCGCGGAGGTGCGCGCCCTCGGCCGGACCGCCCTCTCCATTCCGGCGGACGTGGCCGACTCCGCTGCGTGCGAGGCGGCTTGTCGCCGGGCGATGGCCGAGTTCGGCCCGATCGACGTGCTCATCAACAACGCCGGCGGTCGCCGCGTTCCCACGCCCACCCAAGAACTGCCGCTGGACACCTGGCGCGAGCTGATCGACCTGAACCTGACGAGCGTGTTCGTCTGTACCAAGTTGATCGGCGGGGCGATGGTCGAGCGGGGGCGGGGCGGGCGGGTGATCAACGTGGCGTCGGTGAACGCGCTGGTGGCCGGGCGTGGGATCGGCGGGCGCCACTACGAGACGGCGAAGGCGGCGGTGGTCGGCTTCACGCGGGCGGTCGCGGCCGACTGGGCGGTGTCCGGGGTGACGGTCAACGCCATCCTGCCCGGCGGATTCCTGACCGACCCGAACCGGCGGTGGCAGCAGACGCACCCGGCGGTGATCGCGGAGTTCGAGCGGAATATCCCGATGGGCCGGCTCGGGGAGCCCGAAGACCTCGGCCCGCTGGCGGTGTACCTGGCCAGCGACGCCAGCCGGTACATGACCGGGGCGGCCCTGGTCATCGACGGCGGCTACACCCTCTGGTGACCGGGGCAACGCCCGCACGTTTTCGCCAGCACCGCGTTGCTGGACATCGAGTCCCGTCCTGAGTCCGTGGACCCCGTGACACCCCCGGAGGCCGCCATGCTCACGCGGCGGACGTTCCTCGGCGCCGTCGGCGTCGCCCCCCTCGCCGGCGCCGCCGCGCAGGAGCCGGCCCGGCGCACCCGGCTGGCGGTCGTCACGACCGAGTGGCGCGACCGGTCGCACGCCTGGCACATGGCCGAGCGGTTCATCGCCGGCTACCCCGTCCGCGGCCGCTGGCACCGCCCCGCCGTGGACGTGGTCAGCGCCTACGTCGATCAGTTCCCGAAAGCCGACCTCAGCCGCGCCCGTGCGAAGGAGGCCGGGTTCACCATTTATCCGTCGGTCGCCGAGGCGCTCCGCCGCGGCACCGACCGCCTGGCCGTGGACGCCGTCCTGATCATCGGCGAGCACGGCACCTACCCCGACAACGAGTTCGGCCAGAAGAAGTACCCGCGCTACGAGTTCTTCCGGCAGGTCGTGGACGTGTTCCGCCGCGACGGCGCGGTGCGGCCGGTCTTCAACGACAAGCACCTGTCGTGGAACTGGGACTGGGCGAAGGAGATGGTCGATACCGCGAAGGAGCTACGTATCCCCTTCCTGGCGGGGTCGTCGCTGCCGGTCACGTTCCGCATGCCGGCCGTCGATCTGCCGACGGGGGCCGCGGTCGAGGAGTTGATGTGCGTCGCGTTCGGCGGCGTGGACAGCTACGACTTCCACGCCCTCGAAGTCATCCAGTGCATGGCCGAGCGCCGCAAGGGCGGCGAGACCGGGGTGCGCGCCGTGCAGGCGCTGCGCGGCGAGGCGGTGTGGAAGGCGCTGGCCGCGGGCAGCTGGGCGGCCGGCGGGTGGGACCCGCGACTGTTCGAGGCGTGCCTGTGCCGCAGCCAGACGCTCGCCCAGCCGCCGACGTACAGTCACCGCTACCCGACTCCGGCGCAGCTGCGCGAGTGGGTGCGTACCCCGGTCGCCTACCGGATCGAGTACGCCGACGGCACGAACGCGACGATGCTGCTGCTGAACGGCCTGGTGACCGACTTCACGTTCGCGGCGCGGCTGGCGGGGCGGGCCGAGCCGCTGTCGGTGCTGTTCTACCTGCCGCCGGTGCCGAACGTGGTGTACTCGGCGGCGCTCATGGCGCAGGCGGAGGAGATGTTCCGCACCGGGGTGCCGCCGTACCCGGTCGAGCGGACGCTGCTGACGACGGGCCTGGTGGCGGCCGGGTGCCGGTCGCTGGGTCAGGACGGGCGGCGGCTGGAGACGCCGCACCTGGCGGTGAAGTACGAGCCGCCGCGCGAGTCGCGGTTCTGGCGGGAGTAATACGGTTTCCAGGTCTGATGAATCCCGCGGCGTCAAGGAAATCCTCCATTCGGGCGGAAATCATTGTTTCCGCCACCCCCCCCCACCGGGTTCCGGAAACAAGTGCTTCTGCCAGAAGAATCGCCGTCGGAGCGACGCCGCCGG
>DASPHQ010001137.1:0-2618 GCA_035629595.1 Urbifossiella sp.
GTCGGCGGGGACTTCAGGAACATCCTCACGGGGTAGCGGCGTGCCGAAGCTGAAGGACGGGACGGGCCGCGAGTGGCCCATGCGGCGGGTGACGGTCGGCGACCTCGACGAACTGGCCGAGCTCGGCCTCGACGTGGAGGCCGTGAGCGAGGACATCGACCGGATCGCGGGGCTGCTGTCCAAGCCGCGGGCCTTCGCCCGCGTCATCTGGTGGTTCGTGGGCGCCGCCGTCACCGAGGCGAAGGTGGAGCCCGCCGACTTCAACAAGACCCTCGACGGCGACGCCCTGGCCCGCGCGGTCGGCGCCGTGGTGGCGGGGGTGGCCGATTTTTTCCCCCTCCCGCCGGCGGAGAAGGCGGCGCTGATCGCGCGTCTGACGGCGGACCCGGATGGCTCCGCCGAAGCCTCTACGCCCTCGCCGCCGTCGCCGGCCTCGACCCCCACCGCCTGACCGCCCGCGAGCTGGCCGCGGCCGCCGACGCCCGCCAGGCGTCGGAGTGGTCGCGGGCGCTGGGGCTGGCGCAGATGGTGTCGTCGCTGTGGAACGGCAGCGACCCGCGGGAGGTGGTGCCGGCGGCGTACCGCCCGGCCCCGCCGAAGCCGCGGGAGATGACGCCGGCCGAGCGCGAGGCCGCCCTCGAAGCCGGCGTGGCGAACATGGGGGCCGCACTGCGGCAGATGACCGGAGGGGGGTAACGTGGCATCGACCGCCGGAGCCATCAAAGCCGGCCGCGCGTTCGTCGAGCTGTTCGTCGAGGACAACGCGGCGTACCGGCAGCTCGACAAGTTCGGGAACAAGTTCCAGTCGTGGGGTGGGTGGCTCAAGAAGGCCGGGGCCGTGGCCGGCGCCGCCGGGTCCGCGGTCCTGGGGCCGATGCTCGCCAGCCTCAAGGAGGTGGTGGGCCGCGCCAACGACTTCCAGCTCCTCGCCGACCGCCTCGGCGAGGGGGTGGGCGCCGTCAGCACCCTCGCCGGCGGGTTCGAGCGGGCCGGGGTCAGCGCCGACCGGTTCGGCGGGATGATCCAGGGGCTGAAGCTCCGCGTCGCGCAGGCCACCCGCGCGCACGGCTACCTTCTCGACGACCTCCGGTCGATGGGGCCGGCCTCGCAGCTGGCCGGCCGCACCACCCGCGAGCAGTTGAACGCCGTCGCCGACGCCATCGCCCGCATCCCCGACGAGATGAACCAGCTCGACGCGGCCGAGCAGCTGGGGCTGGCCGACCTCCTGCCGCAGCTGAAGAAGGGGAAGGCCGGGATCGACGAGCTGTTCGCGTCCGGCGGCGCGGGCGCCCTGACCGACGAGCAGGGCCGGCAGTCGGTCGCCGTCACGAAGGCCGCGCGCGAGGCGTGGCACGACTTCAAGGACACCATCCGCCAGGTCGGGCTGGCGCTCCTCCCCACCGCGGCCGGGATCGCCGACCTGAAGGCCCGGTTCACGGCCGGACTGGCGGTCGTCCGGGCCTGGATCAGCGAGAACCGCGGCGCCATCGTCACCGTCGCCGCCGTCGGCGCGGGGCTGATCGCAGCCGGCGTGATCGTCGCCGGGCTGGGCGTGACGTTCGTCGTCGTCGGGAAGGCCATCCTCCTCACCCTCGCCGCGGTCAAACTCGCCCTCGGCATCCTGTTCGCGCCGCTCCTCGGCCTGGGGGCCGGGCTGGCGGCGCTGGCCGCCGGCGGCCTGTACCTGTTCGCCACCCGGACCGAGTCCGGCCGGGAGGCCGTGGAGGGCTTCAAGGCGTCGCTTCAGGGCGTCGCCGACCGGGCCAAGACCGCGTTCGCGGGGGTCGCCGAGGCCGTCCAGAGCGGTGACTGGACGCGCGCGTTCCGCATTGGGCTGGCCTACATCAAGGCCGAGTGGGCGACGTTCAACGTGTACCTGGTGCGGGGGTGGAACTGGTTCAAGAGCGTGTTCGTGGACACCTGGTACAAGGTCGTCGCCGGGCTCAAGCTCGGCCTCAACGAGATCGGCGCCTTCGTCCTCACGAACACCGTCGGCCGGCTCCGTCAGGCGCTGGACCTGATGGCGAAGATGGTGGAAAAGCTCCCCGGCGGGAAGCGGATCGCGGCCTCCATCCGCTCCGGGGCGTCCAACCTGATGAGCACCGAGGAGATCGAGGCCGGCCGCAAGTCGAACGAGGACCGCATCCTCAACGAGGAGCGCGACCGCCAGCGCGAAGCCGACAACGAGCGCGGCTTCGCCCTCATCGACGCCGAGGCCGCACGGGACAACGCCCGCATCAGTCTGAACGACCTCCTCCGCCCGCGCGCCGTCGCCGGCGGCGGCAGCACGGGCGGCATGGGCGGCGGCCTGGAGGAGATGTTCGCCGGCATCGGCGTCGGGCTCAGGAACAGCATCCTCCAGGCCGCCGGCGGGGGGCTGTACGGCCCGGCCCGGATGGGCGACGCCGTGAAGGGGGTGACCGGCGGCAACAGCGCCTCGACCATCGGCCGGCAACTCGGCTACGGCGACACGATCCCGCAGCAGCAGCTGGACGCCACCCGCGGCCTCCTCACCGTCGCGTCGGGCAACCTGCCCATGATGGCCCGCGACCTGAACACCCTGGCGCAGCGCGGGAGGGTCGGGCAGTGAGCATTGTTCTGCGGGAGGCGTCCGACTC
>DASPHQ010001138.1:0-5843 GCA_035629595.1 Urbifossiella sp.
CGCGGACCGGGTGATCCTGCCGCGGATCGAGAAGGGCGCGTGACTCCTGGCGAGCGGCGCGGCGTCAGCCCGCCGGTGCGGCGCGGAAGGTGATTGGTGGCGCACCGGCGGGCTGCACCCGCGCCGCTCGCCAGGCACACTCACCCCACGCTGAGCTGGTCCGGGTGCGGCGCCTCGAAGACGCGCCGCAGCAGGTCGCGCAGGCCGGGCTCGTCCACCCGGTCGATGGCCTCGTCGGCCGTCACCCAGGCGCGCTGGCGGGACGCCACCTCGGGGTAGCGGTCGTGGACCGCGGTCACGGTCATCCGGTAGACGAGGACGTGGTGCGGCCGGCCGAGCTTCTCGTACACGTAACTGCCGACCGGCTCCGCGTCGAGCGCCCCGACCAGCCCGGCCTCCTCCCACGCCTCGATCAGTGCCGCCTCGCCGGCGGTGTGGCCCGGGTCGATCTGCCCCTTCGGGATCACCCACCGCCGCCCGCTCCGCGCCGTCACCAGGCACACCCGGTCGTCGGACACGGCGAGGACGGCGGACTGGCGGACCGGTTCGCTCATCAACGTACCCCCGGGTTCGGAAGGATGAATTATGAAGGATGACGGATGAATACAAAACCCCATCCGGCCCGGCGGCCCGTTTCACCGGGTCTTGATCCGTCCTTCATCATTCACCCTTCATCCGTCCCCTCATGACGCGCCCGCCGCTGACCGTCCGCCAGGTGATGACCGCCGAGGTCGTCACCGTCGCCCCCGACACCCCGCTCGACGTGGTGATCGGGCTGATGAACCTCTACCGCATCGGCGCCCTGGTCGTCGTCCGCCCCGACCGCTCGGCGGCCGGCGTGTTCACCGACCGCGACCTCCTCCGCCGCGTCGCCGTCGCCCCCGCCGGGTGGCAGTCGTTCCCCGTGGCCGAGTGGATGACCGCCGACCCGCACACGATCGGCCCCGACGTCGGCTGGGAGGAAGCCCTCGCTACTCTAGAACGCCTCCGCGTCCGGCACCTCCCCGTCGTCGAAAACGGCAAGGTAATTGGGCTGATTTCCCCGCGGGTGCTGGTGTCGCGGCGCGAGGAGTACCTCACCCGCGTGGTCGAGGAGCGCACCCGCGCCATGCGCGAGGCGAACGAGCACCTGCTCGGCCGCGACGCCGAGCTCACGTACAACCTTCGTGCCGCGGCACGGTTCCAGACGCGATTGCTGCTGCCGCCGCGACCGCCCGACTGGCCGGAGCTGCGCTGGGGCACGCACTACGCGCCGCTGAACCACCTCGGCGGCGACTACTACGACACCGCCCTGCCGGACCCCGACCACCTCGGCGTCCTCATCGCCGACGCCAGCGGCCACAGCATCGCGGCGATGATGGTGGCGATCCTGTCGCGGACGGCGTTCACCGCCGCCGCGGCCCGCACCCCGCACCCCGGCGAGGTGCTGGCGGCGATGAACTCCCGGCTGCTGGCGCTGGCCGACGACCGGTTCGTGACGGCGTTCTACGGCGTGCTGGACCGCCGCACCCGGGTGTTCACGTACGCCGTGGCCGGCCACCCGCCGCCGCTGCGCTACGAGGCGCGCACCGGCGAGGTGAAGCCGCTGACGGGGCAGGGGTTCCTGCTGGGGATCATGCCGGAGGAGGTGTACCGCGAGCGCGAGGTGCGGCTGGAGCCGGGCGACCGGCTGCTGTTCTACACCGACGGCCTGATCGAGGCGCGGAACGAGATCGGCGAGACGTACGACGCCGTCCGCCTGACGGCCGAGTTCCGCGCGCACGCGGCGGAGCCGGCCGACGCGCTGGTGGCGGCGCTGATGGCCGACTACCAGCGCTTCTGCGGCAAGCAGCCCGTCGGCGACGACGTGACCGTGGTGGCGATGGAACTTCGGGAATGACCAAGGACCAATGACCCACCAATGACCAAGGAGGACAGCCGGGGCTTCCTTGGTCATTGGTGGGTCATTGGTCCTTGGTCATTCCCCGCCCCGGGGTCGTCGGGTACGCTGGTGCGATGGCCGCCGACGACCCGCCGACGCTGAGCACCGATGAGCTGTGGTTCTGGGTGACCGAGCTCCGGGCCGGGCGGCCCAACGCCGCCGAGCCGACGTTCCGCAAGATCGTCGCCCGGGTCGAGGCGCTGGCCGCGGCCATGTTCCGCAAGTTCCGCCGGGTGGACCGGTTCGTCGGCCTCGACGACGTGGTGCAGAACAGCCTGGTCCGGCTGCTGCGGGCGCTGCGCGAGGTCCGCCCGGAGTCGCGGCACCACTTCTACGCCCTGGCCAACGAGCTGGTCCGCCGCGAGCTCCTCGACCTGGTGAAGCGCTACTTCGGCCCGCAGGGCGCGGGCACGAACCTGGCCGACGTGCCGGTCGGCGACGGCGCCCACGACCCGGCGGTGGCCGACGGCGACCTGGAGCGGGCGGCGGCGTTCCACGAGGCGGTGGCCGAGCTGCCGACCGCCGAGCGCGAGGTGATCGGCCTGATCTACTACCAGAACTGGCCGCTGACGGACATCGCCAACCTGTTCCAGGTCAGCGTCCGCACGGTGCAGCGGTGGCGCGACGCCGCCGTGGCGAAGCTCCGGGCGCGCGTCGGCGACTGGTGATTCCGACGCGGGCGTGAATCGCGCCCTAAAGTTGAGGACCCGCCCTCAACCCCGCGGTCACACCGGAACGCCATGCCCGCACTCGCCGCGCCGGCCGCCCCGGCCCGCCTGCCCGCCGCCCGCCCGACCGCGCCCGGGTACTTCGAGCGCCCGCTGCCGCCGGCCCTCATCCTCGCCGCGTTCGGGCTCGTCACCCTGCCGATGGTCGTGCTCTCGGCCGCGGCGCCCACCCACCTGCTGCTGTGGGGCTACGTCTGGCTGTTCGGGATGACGCACTTCGTCATCACCATCAGCGTCTACCTGCAGGGGGCGAACCTGCGCCACTTCTGGGGGACGTGGCCGCGGCGGCTGCTGTTCTTCGGCGCCCCGGTCGCGCTGTTCGTGGCGTTCGACCTCGTGGCCGCGTTCGGGGTGCGGTCGGCGTTCCCGGTGTTCGCCCTGTGCTTCCTCGCGGCGGTCCGGCTGTTCGACTTCTTTCACTTCAACCGCCAGTCGTTCGGCGTGTTGCAGATGTTCAAGGGCCGCACCGGCGTGCGCTTCCCGGCCCGGCTGAAGCGGTGCGAGAACGGCGCGTTCCTGGCGCTGACGCTGCTGCTGTTCACGACGTTCCTGGCCGGCGGGCTGTGCCCGCTGCTCCAGCCGGGGGGTTGGCTCACGGTCGCCGACTTCGGACCGCCGCCGGCCGACGCCGTGTTCCCGCTGGGCGTGCTTCAAGGAATCGCGGCCGCGGCGCTGCTGACGGCGCTGGGGCTGCTCGCGCTCGCGGCGGTTGGGCTGGTGCGGACGTGGCGCGCGGCCGACCGGCCAGCCGGGCTGGGGTTCGCGCTGGCGTACCTGGGGGTGCAGGCGGTCAGCGCCCTGATCGGCGCCGTGAGCCTGCCGCTGTACATCGCAGCACTGGCGGTGCACTACGTCGAGTACCACGTGCTGATGGCCCCGCGCTGCTTCCGGGCGCCGCTCGACCCGGCGTGGCGCGTGGACCGCATGTTCGCGGTGCTGCGGGCGAATCGGGTGGTGTTCTACGCCGCGGTGGTGGCCGTCGCCGGGCTGGTGACGGTGTGCGGCGCCGCCGGGATGGCGGCGATGGGCCGGCTCGACGTGGCGGTGCCGCCGGGCTACCTGGCGCTGGTGGCGGTGTTCGACGGGCTGTTCGTGTTCCACTACCTCGTGGAGATGTTCATCTGGCGGTTCAGCGACCCGCACTTCCGCCGGCAGCTCGGCGGGCTGTACTTCGCCGGCAAGTGAGGAGTGGGGAGTGAGGAGACAAGAGACACGGGTGTCTTGTCTCCTCACTCCCCACTCCTCACTTGCCTTTGCGGGGCAGGTACTTCTGCGGCTCCGGGTCGCTCACCACGCGGAGCAGCTCGGCCACGATGTCGTCGCTGTTCTTGCCTTCCGCCTGCGCCTGGAAGTTGGCACTGACGCGGTGCCGCAGCACCGGAATCGCCGCCTTCTTCACGTCGTCGAGGGCCACGCTCGGGCGGCCGTCCATCGCCGCGAACGCCTGCCCGCCGCGCACCAGGAACTGACCCGCGCGCGGCCCGGCGCCCCAGTCCACGAGCCGCTTCACCAGCTCGGGCGCGCTCGGGTCCTTCGGCCGCGTCGCCCGCACCAGCTTCACGATGAAGTCGATCACGAACCCCGGCACCTCGATCTTCCGCACCAGCTTCTGCCACGCGATGATCCGCTCGGCCGTCAGCACCTTCGTCAGCTCCGGCGTGTCGTCGCGGGCGCTGCGGGCCACGATCTGCCGCTCGTCGTCGGCGCTGGGGTAGTCCACCTTGATGTTGAACATGAACCGGTCGAGCTGCGCCTCCGGCAGCGGGTACGTGCCTTCCTGCTCGATCGGGTTCTGCGTGGCGATCACGAAGAACGGCTCCGGCAGCTTCATCGTCTCCTGGCCCACGGTGACTTGCCGCTCCTGCATGGCTTCGAGCAGTGCCGCCTGCGTCTTCGGCGGCGTCCGGTTGATCTCGTCGGCGAGGACGACGTTGGCGAAGATCGGCCCGCGGACGAAGCGGAACTCGCGCTTCCCGTTCTCGTTCTCGTCGAGCACGGTGGTGCCGGTGATGTCCGACGGCATCAGGTCGGGGGTGAACTGGACGCGCTTGAACGTGGTGCTGAGGATCTGGCTGACGCTGGAGACCATGAGCGTCTTGGCGAGGCCGGGGACGCCGACGAGGAGGCAGTGGCCGCGGGTGAAGATGGCGGCAAGCACCTGTTCGATCACCTCGCCCTGGCCGACGAC
Organism: Urbifossiella sp.; assembly: GCA_035629595.1. Taxonomy (GTDB): domain Bacteria; phylum Planctomycetota; class Planctomycetia; order Gemmatales; family Gemmataceae; genus Urbifossiella. The sequence goes on from DASPHQ010001138.1 coordinate 4,838, forward strand.
GACCTTGCGGAGCTGGTCGAGCATCTGGGCGCGGTCGGCGGCGAACTGGTTCAGGTATTCGGTGAAGCGGTCGGTGGACACCGGCGGGCTCCGCGTCGGTCGGGGTTGGGCGGGTATTGTACGGCCCGGGATGAAGTTCCCGCAAACCCGCGCCCGCGGGCTGGACACGCCGGCCGGGCGCGGGGAAAATTACCGCCGTCGCCCGTGGGAGACTCGCATGCCCCCACCCAACCCGCCGCGCCGCCGACCAACCGACGACGACGACTTCGAGGTCGTGGACGAGGCACCGCCTGCGCCCCGGGGGCGTCCGCTGCCGCCGCTCCCCGGCGAAGCCGCCGCCGCGCCACCGTCCGCCCCCCGGCCGGCCGCGAAGCCGGCGCCGAAGCCCGCACCGCCGGTCGCGAAGCCGGCGCCGAAACCCGCCCCGCCGGTCGCCAAACCCGCCCCGAAGCCGGCCCCGAAGCCGGCGTTCGAGGTGGTCGACGACACCGAGGTCGAGGTGACGGCGAAGGCCAAGACGGGGCAGACGCGCAAGCCGCCGCGCGACGACGAGGACGACGACCGGCCGCGGCGGAAGAAGGGGAAGAAGAAGGGCGACCGGCTCAAGACGGGGGAGGAGTACGCGGACGAGGTGCGGGAGCGGCGGCTGAAGGAGTTCGAGTACATCTGGCCGACGGTGATCCTGCTGCTGGGGATGGGGATGGCGATCACCGGGGCGATCGGCGCGGGCGGGGCCGCGGGGGCGCTGAGCGTCGCGCTGGTGATCGGCGGCCTGTTCGTGTCGATCCCGCTGACCATCGCGACGCTGATGGTGGTGGGGGCGGTGTGCGGCATCAACTACGGCCGGTTCGGGCCGGGGGTGCTGAAGATCGCGGCGGTCACGTTCGTGGTGAACGGGGTGTACTTCCTGTGTGAGTGGTTCAAGGTGCCGGACTTCGTGGCCGGGCCGATCGGCTGCGCGGTGGCGTTCGGCATGTTCAAGACGATGTTCGACCTGGACAACGGT
>DASPHQ010001139.1:0-3878 GCA_035629595.1 Urbifossiella sp.
AGACCTACCTGAACACCGCCGCCGAGGGCGTTCCGCCGCTAGCGGTCCGGGACGCGCTGGATCAATACTTCCGCGACAAGCAACTCGGCATGGACGGGCGGAAGCCGCACGCCGAGCAGTGGGAGGCGGCGAAGGCGCTGACCGCCGAGTTCTTCGGGCTGTCACCGGCGGAGGTCAGCATCTGCTCGTGTTCGTCGGAGGCGTACAACCTCGCGGCGATGGCACTACGGCTGCGCGACGGTGACGAAGTCGTGGTCAACGACCTCGACTTCCCGGCGGGGGCGACGCCGTGGTTGCAGGAGAGTTGCCCGGCAGTGGTAAAGGTGTGGCGGAACCGCGGCGGGGCGCTGCGGGTCGAAGACCTCGTGCCACTCCTCGGCCCGCGCACCCGGCTCGTCACCGTGTCGCTGGTCAGCTTCTTCAACGGCTTCGCGCTGCGGCTGCCCGAAGTGGTGGACGCCGTGCGTAAGCACTCGCCGGCGCTGCTGGCCGTGGACGTGACGCAGGCGCTCGGCCGCGTCCCGCTCGACCTGACGGGCGCCGACCTGATCGTCAGCAGCACGCACAAGTGGATTCTGGCGTCGCACGGCGGCGGGCTCGTCGGCGTGCCGAAGGCGCGGGCGGCCGAGTGGACGGTGCCGGCGGGGGGTTGGTTCAACCTGGACGACCCGTTCGGCCCGAACCGGTTCGGCCCGGCGGTGAGCAAGCCGGGGGCGGCGTCGTTCGCGGTCGGGATGCCGAACTACCCCGCGGTGTACGCGGTGCGGGCGGCGCTAGACTACATCCGCGGCGTCGGCGTCGAGGCGATCGACCGCCACGCCCGGCCGCTGACTCTGCAAGTTTTGGAGGAGGTGCGGAAACTGCCGGTCGAGCTGCTGACGCCGGCGGAGCCGGAGCACGTGGCGGGCATCGTGGCGTTCAAGCACCCGCGCGCCGCCGAGGTGTACGCGAAGCTGCACGCGGCGGGGGTTCACGTGATGAGCCACGCCGGCCGGCTGCGGATTGCGGTGCACGGGTACAACACGGCGGACGACGTGGAACGATTCCTGCGTGAGTTGAGGGCAGCGCTGTAACCGCGCGGTCACGGCACCAGCGCCGTCGCGTTCGTGCCGCGCACCTTCGCCGCGTCCTCGTCGCGCAGCGCCGCCTCGCGCAGCTTCAGCTGCGCCGACTCCCACACGAACACCGGCGCGTGCGACCCGAACAGCACCCGCCCCGCCCCCACCCGCTCCACCAGCCGCGCCGTGCGACCCACGCCCTCGATCATGGCGATCTCGAAGAACAGGTTCGGCAGCCGGGCGTACGCCGCGAACGCGTCCGACATGGGGTCCAGCCGCCAGTTCGCCATCACCACCCGCAGGTCCGGCAGCGGCTGCAGCAACCCCGGCAGCGGCGCAAACGCCGCCGGCGGCACGTGGAACACCGGGTGCTGCACCCGCTCCTCCTCCATCCGGCCGACGATCACCACCACCAACTTCTTCGCGCTCGCCGCCGCCAGCAGCGGCGGCAGTGCCGGGTCCGCCAGCGTGTAGTTGTGGTAGTCCGGGTGGAGCCGCAGGCCCGGCATCTTGTGAACGTCGGCGCACCGCGCCAGGTCGGACTCCCAGCCGGGCTGCTTCGGGTTCACCGTGCCGAACGGCACCAGCACGCCGCCGCCGTGGACGCGGCACGTCTCCGCGAGGCGGTCGTTGACGCCGCGCACGTCGCGGTGGAGCAGCGCGTCGGTGCTGCCGGCCCAGGCGCGGACGACGCCCTTGTCCTTGAGGAACTTCGTCATCGCCGCCGGGTCGGCCAGCGCCAGGTGGCGGAACGGGTACGGGCCGACCGCGAGGTTCACGTCGACGATCACGGCTTCATCCCCTTGTCGGCGAGGATCGGGCGGAGGAGGGCGCGGAGGTTTTCGCCCAGAATCTTGCGCTTCGCGTCGGCCGGGATGTTCGCGGCCTGCACCTTCGCCAGCTGACCCCCGAAGCTGCGGCCGCCCACGTCACTGCCGTACAGCATGCGGTCGGCACCCAGGTCGCGGACGCCCATCTCGACGCACCCGGCCGCGGGGTCGAACCCGCTGACCTCGGCGACGAGCGACGGCGTGCCGCGGATCGCCGCGAAGCCGAGCTCCCAGTCGCCGCCGGAGTGGCCGCAGATGAGTTTGGCCGTCGGGTGCCGGCGGGCGAGTTCCACGAGGTCGAGCGGGGTCGATTCGCCCGGGTGGTTGCCGGTCGCCTTGAACCACGTGTGCTGGAGGATCGGCGCCTTCAGCTCGGTGGCGGCGGTGACGATGGCGTCGAGGCGGCGGTCGCTGGCGAGCCGCGCCACCCACAGCTTGACGCCGACCATCGGGCCGTTCTTGACGCACCGCTCGATCTCGCGGAGGCTCTCGGTCGGGTACCGGCCGCTACAGTAGACGAAGCCGAACGCCCGGTCGTGGTGGTGGCTGATGGCGCGGAGGGCGTAGTCGTTTTGCGCCCGCAGCTGGTCCGGCGTCGGGTCCATGACGTGTGGAAAGCCCATGGAGACGCAGACGCGCTCGACGCCCATGCGGTCCATGAAGCGGACGATGTTCGCCATCCGCTCCTCGGGCGTGCGGCCGTCCACCCCGTGCAGGTGGGCGTGAACGTCCCAGATCATGGGAGCCTCTTGATGCGGATGTCGCGGAACGCCACCGGGTCGTTGTGGCCGCAGAAGCCGAAGTGCCCGGTCAGCCGGTCCTTCCCGGGGTGCGGCTGGTTGCCCTTGAACTCCGTCACCGCGCTCAGGTCGGCGTCCAGGATGCGCGTGCCGTTCAGTTCCACGCGCAACCGGTGGCCGACGGCCGTCACTTCAATGAAGTTCCACTCGCCGGCCGGCCGGCCGTAGCCGCGGTGAGCCGCGACCATGCCGTAGGCCGAGCCGTTGAACTGCCGCGGGTCGAGCTTCGCGTAGTCCTTGTGGTCCTCGTCGAGGATTTGCAGCTCGCACATGGCCTGCGTCGCGGCGTGGGCCGAGCCGCCGGGGTAGCGGATGGCGAGGCCGTTGTTCCCGCGCGGCGGCACCTTGTACTCGAGCCGCGCGGCGAAGTCGCCGTACTCGGGCGCGGCGTAGATGTTCCCGCCCTTGTTCGGCCGGCACACGATGGCCCGGTCGGTCACCTGATAATTCTCCGTCGGCCCCTGCCAGCCGGTGAAGTCGGTGCCGTTGAACACCGACTCGAACCCGGCCGCGCCCTGCTTCGCCAGGATGCCGTTGGCCTCGGCCGCGGGGATCTCGCGGACGGCGAGGTTCTTCCAGCGGATCTCGCCGCCGTGCGTTTGCAGCAGAATCTTACCGCGCTTGCGGAGCGGGTCGGACCGCTTCCAGTAGTTCTCCATCCGGGCGTGGTCCACGACGAGCTTGTCGTTGAGCCACACCGACGTGCGCTCGCCGACCTGCACGACGCGGAGCCGGTTCCACTCGCCGAACGGCTTGTCGGCGCGAACGAGTGGGTCGCGGCCGGGGGCGTCAGGCGTGTTGTTGAACAGCCCGCCGGAGCCGAGGTGCGGCCGCCGCGTCGGGTTCTTCGGGTCAAAGATCTGGTTCGAGTCCCAGATTTGCACCTGCGGCGTGGCCCGGAGGTAGACGCCGCTGTCGGCCTTCGCCACCGTCTTGTAGTCGACGTACAACTCGACGTCGCCGTACTCCTTCTCGGTCGCCAGGTACGCCCCCTTCCCGTCGTTCAAGAGAACGCCGTCCTCAACCGTCCAGTGCTTCTTCGCGTCCGCGGTCCAGGCGGCGATCGCCTTTTCCTTCTCCGCCGTGCCCAGCTTGTCGAAGTCGGCGGGGGCGGCGCCCTTCTTGTGGATGTCCCAGCCGTGCCAGCCGGTGAGGTCGCGGCCGTTGAACAGCGCGGTGAAGCCCGGCGG
>DASPHQ010001140.1:0-2260 GCA_035629595.1 Urbifossiella sp.
TCAGCCCCATGCTCTCGCGGAGGAGGGCCAGCGCCGCCTCCGACTGACGGGTGCCGACGCGCGCCTCGCGGCGGAAGTACGCCGCCACCTGCCCGCCGACCAGCCACGCCAGCAGGGCGAACAGCAGGCAGCTGACCGCGAGCCAGAAGTTGATGCCGAGGATGAGCACCAGCAGCAGCACGAACAGCAGCGGGTAGCGGTACGGGGCCGTCAGCGACGACTCGACCGCGTCGCGGGCCGATTCGACCTGCCCGGTCACGAGTCCGGCGGCTTCCGCGGGGCCGGACGTGCGCACGGCCAGCGAGCCGAGGCGGAAGATGTGGAAGTACAGCGCCCGTCGCAGCCGCGTCACGGCTTCCAGCGTCACGTGCGCGGCGGCGTAGGCGACGGCGTTGAGGAGCACGCCGCGGACCAGCGCCAGCCCGAGCGCGAGCACGAACAGGCAGGCAAGGTAGGTGTCACTGGCCGACCCGTCGGCCCCCGGCTTCCACGCCCAGCCGTTCCACCGCGCCAGCCAACCCGCGAGCCGGCCGGTCCAGCGGTCGCGCTCGCGGACCACCAAGCTCAGAATGCCGAGCTCGGGTCGCGTCGCGGGGTCGGCTGCGTCCGCGGCGGGAGTCTCGGGCAGGAAGGCGTCGGCGGCCTCCTGGTTGACACGCTCGCGGAGCGCCAGGTACGCCCCGGCCCGCCAGCGCCACTCCCACTCGGTCGGCGTCGGCGGGCGTGGTGTTTCGGTCGCCGCGACGCGGTTCGCCGTTGTGGTGGGCAGGCCGAGCCGCTTCACGGCGTCGGTGCGGTCGGCGTCCGGGAAGTTGGCCCACTCGGCGGCGAACGCGGTTTTGCGGGCAGGGCGGAGGTCGGCGTAGTGCGGCACCTCGCCCTTCCAGACGAGGAGATCGACGAACAGGTAGAGGAGGCCGAGGAGGGCGACGTAGGCGAGCGCCGCGGCGACTGTGCCGACCGCGGCCGCGATTCGGGCGCGGGGGGATTTCACGAAGTCGTCGCGCAGCCGGTCGAGCGCCGAGGTGTCCACGCAGCCCCCCGCCGTGACGTGTCCGGGCGACCCGGCCCCGGAGCCCCTTCCTGTGAGGGTAGCAGACGCCTCCGCAACCCGCACTCTGGAATCGTACCCGGGCGGGTGCGGGCGCGGGAAAGTTGGAGGGTTGAAGCTATTCCGCGGGCGAAGCCCGGGGAGGGCCGCCCCCGGTCGTTCCGTCCTCACGCCAAGTCGCGGTCTTCAAACAGCAGCAGACCGACGAGCAGCGCGATGCCGGTGTACAGCAGAGCGTACCCGAACACTGTGGCGACGTACCCGGCGAACTGCCACAGGTCGAGCGGGCTCTCGCGGATGATCGCCGGCCCCATGTTGAAGAACTCGAGCGCCGGCAGGAGCACGTCGAACAGCTGGCCGAGGAACCCGACCAGCCCCATCGCGGTACCGCCGCCGCCGCCCTGCGTCACCTGCACGATGACGGGCGCGAGGTGCCCCAAGAAGTAGATCATCAGGCACACCACGATGTTGACGACGAACGGCAGCCGGGTCGCCAGTGCCGATGCGATCGCCACCAGGATCATCACCTGCCCGAAGCCGAGGGCGATGCCGAGCGAGTGGGCGAAGGAGTCGGCGAACCACGCTCCGGCCCCGCGGGCGATGACCTTCGGGGCGGTGCCGGGGACGCCGGCGGCGAACACCGGCACGAACGCCGCCTCCGCCTGCTGCGGCATCGGGTCGACCACCTCGTTGATCTTGTCGAACTCCGGCTGCGCCCGCAGGGAGTAGGTGAGGTTCCAGCCGATGACCAGCGACAGGGCCAGGCAGGCCATGAGGATGCCGAGGAACTTGCCGATCAGGAACTGCCGGCGGTTCACCGGCTTGCTCATCAGCGTGACGGCGGTGCGGCCCTCGATCTCCTCGCTGATGGACATGCTCGCGGCCAGCACGCCGAACAGGGCAGCCGCGAGCATCACCACGTCGAAGCCGATCTGCTTCATCATCTTGAAGTCGTCGCCGAACGTGAAGTACGGGATGAACACCGACACCCACGTCGCCACGACGGCCACGGTGACGATGAGCCACGACATCGGCTGCCGCAGCCCCTCACGGTAGGCGGCCAGGGCCACGGCCCCGCCCTTCGGCCACACCAGCACCAGGGCGTTTGGCATCAGGATGAACAGGTCGATGAGCAGTTGGAGGTGAAGCACAGCTCCGTACACGTACCGGCCGTTCCACTCCAGGCTGACGGCGTCGCTCTTGTACCCG
>DASPHQ010001141.1:0-2080 GCA_035629595.1 Urbifossiella sp.
CGCTGGTCCCGGCAGACCCAGTGGCACAGGAAGGTCAGGAAGAAGTACAGGAACCCCGCCCCGACGCCGGTGGTCAGCGGGCGCGTGACGCACCAGGCCGGGTCGAACTCGACCTCCCCGAGTGCCGGGGGGTCGAGCAACTCCGGCGCCCACACCGGGCCGCAGAGGCGGTGGAAGAAGCCCAGGGTCAGCACCGTCCCGGCGGCGAGCCCGACGAGGACGTCCCGCCCGACGAGCGGGTCGCGGACCCGGCCGGCGAGGAGCCGGCTCCAGCCGACCAGCCGCCACGGCCACCGCTTCCGGACCACCGGCTCCAGGGCCAGGTAGAAGGCGGCCGCGAGGACCGCCTGGTACATCGCCGCGCCGAGCCCGATCTCGAGCAACAGCTCCTCCCGGCTGTCGGTCACGTGCACGGCGGTGACGGCCCACCGGACGAACCACAGGGCGAACAGCACCCCCGCGAGCCGGGCCGCCCCGGCGAGGTCGGTCCGCCCGGCCCGCCAGTGCCACACCGCCAGCCCGACCGCCGCCAGCGGCAGGCCGTACAGTAGGACCGCGGTGCCGGGGTTCATCGGGGGCCGGTTGACCGGGTAGGCCGCCGCCTTCTCCCCCGCGTCCCACGGGAACTCGACCGCGAAGTAGACCGGCCTCCCGCCGAGCGACGCGGCCTCCACCCGCACCCGGTCCGCGGCCGGGTCGGGGTACGGCCCCTCCCACGCCACCCGGGCGTCGGCGGCCAGCGGCGGCCGGTGCCGCGGCGGCACCGGGTTGGCTGTGAACGCGGCGAAGTCCAGCCCGGCGGCGGCGAACGCGAGCCGCCAGTCGGCCGGCGCCGGCGACTCCGGCCCGAGGAAGTCGGACACCTTGTGGTACCGCAGCAGCCGGCCGCGGAGGTCGAGCGTCACGTCCGCCATCCCCGGGTCGAGAGGCGGCGGGTTGAGCGCGTCGATCACCCCGGGTGTCTCCCGGTAGACGTGGTAGTTCGTCGGCGCCAGCGGGTCGCGGGCGACCCGGTAGATGAACAGCATGGCCGGCGGGCGGCCGTCCTCGAGCCCGCGCCACCGCCCGTCCCACACCCCCGGCGCCGGGTCGTGGGCCCGGCGGTGGTCGAGAAAGTCGTGGTTGCCGAGGTACCGGTAGCCCGCGCCGGCCGGCGGCTCGTCGTGGCCGAGGGCGGCCAGCACCTCCCGGGCTTTGTGCCGCATCACCGCCGGCTCGGCCTCGCGCATCCCGGCCCGCGGGGCGAGCAGCGCCAGCCCGCCGAGCCAGCCCGTCACCAGTACGCCGGCTGCGACGACGGCGACGAACGCGAGCGCCACCCACGGCCGCATCGGGCCGTCGCCGGGGTCGGCGTCGGCCACCAGCTGCGGGCTCGGCGTCCGCCCGGCTGCGAGGGCCGCCGCGAGTGGGTCACCGCCGGGGAGGCCGGCCAGCACCTCCGCCGCCGACCGTGGGCGGTTCGCCGGGTCGGGTGCGAGGCACCGGAGGATCACCGCCTCCACGGCCGGGTTCAGGTTCGTGACGTGGCTCGTCGGCTTCGACGGCGGCGTGTCGCGCCTCGCGTCGGGGAAGGCGCGGCGGCCGGTGAACACCTCGTACAGCACCAGCCCGAGTGCGTAAATGTCGCTGCGGACCGTCACCTCGCGGCCGGCGAGCTGCTCCGGCGCCTGGTACAGCGGGGTGCCGCTGCGGACCTCGGTGGCGCTCAGGTCGTCCGCCCCGGCGGCGAGGCCGAAGTCGGTCAGCCGCACCCGGCCGCGGCCGTCGAGCATCACGTTCGCCGGCTTCAGGTCGCGGTGGAGCAACCCCTGGTCGTGGACCGCTGCGAGGGCGGCGCACAACTCGCGGGCGATGTCGAGCCCCTTCTCCTCGGGCACCCGGCCGAGCCGCTTGAGGACGCTCGACAGGTCTTCGCCGTCGACGAACTCCATCGACAGGAACGGCTGGCCGCCGTCGTCGGCGATGTCGTAGACGCGGCAGACGTGGGGGTGGCTAACCTTTCGGGCGGCGGCGACCTCGCGGCGGAAGCGGGCGAGGCGATCGGGGTCGGCGGCGAGGTGCGGGGGGAGGAACTTCAGCG
>DASPHQ010001142.1:0-3886 GCA_035629595.1 Urbifossiella sp.
CCACGCAGTTCGGCGGCATCCGGCCGCGGCTGATGGTGGTGTCGGCGTGCCGGACGGCCGAGCCGTACCAACTGCTCGCGAGCCTGGCGGGCGGGCTGGTCCAGTGCGAGTTCCCGGCGGTGCTCGGCTGGGGCGGAAGCGTGAAGGACGTGGCCGCCACCCGCTTCGCCAGCCACCTGTACACGCTGCTGGCGAAGCGCAAGTCGCTGGAAGAGGCCGTCGCCGAAGCCCGGCAGTTGCTGGCCAACGACCCCAACCCGGACATCCGCGCCGACTGGCACATGGCCCGGCTGTACTTCGGGGCCGAGGGGGGCGGCCCGGTCTGCACCGGCCGACGGCGGCGCCACTGGCACGACGCCAACCGGGCCGACAAGGCGTACCTCGACCAGAAGGGCAAGCAGATCCCGGTCGCGTCCCGGTCGGAGTTCGTCGGCCGCCGCCGCCCTCTGCAAACCGTCCGCCGCAACCTGGACGAGCGCCGCCCGACGGTCGTGCACGGCCTCGGGCAGCACGGCAAGAGCAGCCTGGCCGCCCGCGTCGCCTCCCGCTACCCGTCGCACGACCCGGTGGTCGTGTACATGGACTACACCCCGCGGGGCGTCCTCCAGGCCATCCTCTCAACCACGTCGGTGGCCGGGTACGACGGTGCGGTCGAAGCCACGAACATGATCACCGGCGTCCTCACCCAGGCGGACAACCCGGAAGTATTCGGGCAGACGCTGAGCCGGCTGCTGGACGGCCCGTTGGGCGAACTGCAAACCGCCAACGGGAAGGCGGTACAACGGCCGATCTTCCTGATGATCGACGACTTCGAACGGGCGCTGGTGGACCCGAAGCCCGGGGAGATGCACCACGTCCGCCCGGAACTGGCGCCGGGTCTGGCCAAGGTGTTCCGGGCGTTCGCCGACGGGGAGCACAACTGCCACCTGCTGGTCACGTCGCGGTTCCCGTTCACCTGCGTCGCCGACGGCGAGGACGCGGCCGATAAGCTCTCCTTCTTCCACCTGACGGACATGAGCGACGGCGACTTCCTGCGGCAGGCGCGGAATCTCGCCGCCACGGGCGTGGATCTGGCCCAGAAACACGCCCGCGGGACGCTGTCTCCCGAGGCCTTGCTGGCGCTGGAGCAGGCACGGATCGCGGAGCTGTGCAACATCATTCCGCTGGTGTTCGGCAGCCCGCGGCTGATGAGCTACGCGGCCAACCTGCGGGCAGGGAGCGAGGCGGCGTTCCAGGCGTTCTGCCGTGCCGCCGAGGAGTATCGCGCGAAGGGGACGACGGTAGACCAGGGGCTGCTGAAGGTGCTGGAGCACATCGCGATCGGGAAGCTGCTCGCCCTGCTGGACGGGGACGAGCGGGAGCTGCTGCGCCGGTCGTGCGTGGTGAACATCCCCGTGCCGGCCGGCGTGTTCGAGCATCTGCACCTGCAGTTCGCCTCGAACCCGACGGCGGCGAAGAGTTCCGCGTTACGGCTGTTGAACCTGGGACTGTGGAACCGATACGAGAACGCCCTTAACCCGCGGCTCGGGCACGACCACGCCCTGATCGACCCGCTCGTGCGACCGCTGGTAGACCCGCCGGAGGGGGCCGCGAGATGATCGAAGCCGAAACCCGGAAGTGGGCGGCCGTGGTGTGCCGGCCGCTGTTCGACGCCTGGGGCGGTGAAGGCGTCCGGCGGCCGCTGGAACTGGACACCGAGTTGACCCGCCTGGGACTGCTGGCGGCGGACACCGTGGTTGTGGGGGCATGCGCGGTCGGCCCAGTGTCCGCCGCGGACCGAGCCCAGAACTACCCGGCGGCGGCCGCCCTGGGACAGGCGTGCATCGACCTCCTCGACGCCGCCGGTCAGCCGTCGCCGTTTCACCTGCTGCGGCGCACCGCTCTGGCGAGCCAGAGGGTCGGGAACGCCGATGCGGCGGCGGATTACCTCCGCCGGGCGATGGCTGCAACCGCGGGGGCGGACACCGTCGAGGCAGCGCAGGCGCTGGCCGAGTTCGGGCAGTGGCTGGCCCACCGCGGGGAGGTGGAAGAAGCGGAGGTGAAGCTGCGCGAGGCGGTGCGGCGGTTCACCCGGATGGGGGAGAAGCGCCAGGCAGCGGTAGCGTGGGGGCGGGTGGCCGACATACTGGAGGCGCGGGGACAACTCGAGGAGGCGGTGCAGGTGTATGAGGAAGCGGCGAGTGTGTTCGCCGAACTTGGGGATGCGCGGCACGTCGCCCTATTCCGGGGTCGTGTGGCCGACGTGTTGTCGGCCCGGGGGGAAGTGGACAAAGCTCTCCGCATACGCCGGGAAGAGGAACTCCCGGTGTATGACCGGCTCGGCGACGTACGGGAGCGAGCGATCTGCCTGGGAAAGGTGGCTGACGTGCTGATGGCCCGGGGGGAGCTGGACGAGGCCTTGCGCATCCGCCGGGAGGAGGAGCTGCCGGTGTACGACCGGCTCGGCGATGTCCGGTCTCGGGCGGTCACCCTGGCGTGTATCGCCGACGTGCTGATGGCCCGGGGGGAGCTGGACGAGGCCCTGCGGGGGTTCGAGGAGGCGGCGGCGATGTTAGCCCGACTCGGGGTCGTGCGGCAGGCCGCTGCGGCCCGGGGGCGGATGGCCGACGTGCTGATGGTCCGGGGGAAGCTGGACGAGGCCCTGCGCATCCGCCGGGAAGAGGAACTCCCGGTATACACCCGACTCGGCGACGTCTTGGGGCGGGCGATCTGCCTGGGGAAGATCGCCGACGTGCTGATGGTCCGGGGGGAGCTGGACGAAGCCCTGCGCATCCGCCGGGATGAGGAGCTCCCGGTGTACGACCGGCTCGGCGACATCCGCTCTCGGGCGATCTGCCTGGGGCAGATTGCCGACGTGCTGGTGGCGCGGGGGGAGCTGGACGAGGCTCTGCGCATCCGCCGGGAGGAGCAGCTCCCGGTGTATGACCGGCTCGGCGACGTACGGGAGCGAGCGATCTGCCTGGGGAAGGTGGCTGACGTGCTGATGGCCCGGGGGGAGTTGGACGAGGCCTTGCGGATCCGCCGGGAGGAGCAGCTCCCGGTATTCACCCGGCTCGGCGACGTGCGGGAGCTCGTCGTCTGCCGGGGGAACATCGCCCTCACGCTGATTCAGCGGGGACGCCGGGAGGACGCGGAACCCGCCGTGGAACACCTGGCGTGGGCGTACTCCGCCGCGAAGGCGCGCGGCTTGGCCGAGGCGGCCCAGATCGAGGGCATCCTGCGGCAACTCATGGGCGGTGACGAATCGGGCGCGGACGACGAGCCGGAGTCGGCGTGAACCGGCGGGCGCCGCAAGTCATGACGCGACAACAGGTCACGTCGCGGCTCGCGACGCGGTGTCGTTCTGATATAGATTCCTCCAGTTGACTCAATGCTTCTGGGACGGGGTACCCCACTCGGCTGGAACCAATGACGCTCGGGACCGCGTCGGAGCGTGGCGGTCACCACCCCTCGTCGGGCGGCTCGGCGGCGCGGCGGAGTTGCGCCGCCAGGTTCGCCCGCGCGGCCGCGGCCAAGATCGCCAGCCCGCACAGCACCGTCAGCAGCGCCGCCGGCACCGCCCAGCTCCACGGGCCGAACACCAGCACCGCCGCGGCCGCGGCCACGGCCAGCGGGCCGCCCATCGCCACCAGATCGACCCTCCCCGACCGCGCCGTCGGCTGAAGCGTGGACGGCCCGGCGTGCCGCTCGGTGGCGTCCAGCAGCGTGCGCAGCGACAGGTCCGGGTCGCGGCGGCGGCCGGTCGCCTCGCGGGCGGCCACCCGCTCGGCGTGCCGCGCCTCCACCGCCGCCGCGTCGGCCGTCGCCACCGACTCCATGGCGAACCCGTCGTCAGCGGTGTACGTGTCGGCGCCGCCCGTGGAGGTGAGGTCGAGGCCGCCGTCGG
>DASPHQ010001143.1:0-2592 GCA_035629595.1 Urbifossiella sp.
CCGTCAAGGCGGGCGCCAAGAAGGCCGTCGGGATCGAGCTGGACCCGAAGATGGTGGCCGACGCCAAGGAGAACGTGAAGAAGGCCGGCCTGGAGAAGCAGATCACCGTGATCGAGGGCGACGCCCTCCGCGACCCCAGCATGAAGGCCCGCGACTACAGTGAGGCGACGGTCGTGTTCCTGTACATGGGGAACGAGTTCAACAACCTCCTCCGCCCCATCCTGCAGTCGCAGCTGAAGCCGGGCACCCGCATCGTGTCGCACCGGTTCATCCTCGGCGACTGGATGCCGGACCGGTCGATCACCGTGATGGGGGCCGACGGCGACGAGTACCGCCTCCACCTGTGGATCGTCAAGGACGCGAAGAAGCCGAAGGAGTAGTGCCGGGAACGAAGCCCACCCGCCGCGGCGGGTGGGCTTTTCTGTTGGGGTCACCCCGCGGCGACGACGTGCGCCCGGCTGCCGCCACCGCCCTTCGCCAGCTTCACGACCAGCACCGAGCACGGCGCCTCGCGCATCACCTTCTCGGCGACGCTCCCCATCACCAGCCGGTCCACCCCGGTTCGACCGTGCGTGCCGATGACGATCACGTCGATGCCGGCGTCGGCGGCGTACCGCGAGATCTCGCCGGCCGGGTCGCCTTCCAGCAGGACGTGGTGCACGGCGATGCGCTCGTCAGCGGGGCGGACGTGCCCCAGCTGGCCGAGCCAGTAGTCGCTCCCCTTCTCGGCCTCGGGCGAGCCGGGGGTGACGACGTACACCACCGTCAGGCTGGCGCGGTACGTCTCCGCCATGCCGACGGCGTGGAAATACGCCTGGTTCGAGTAGCTGCTGAAGTCGGTCGGGTAGAGGATGCGACGGACCTGGATCATGGGCGGGCTCCGCGCCGGGGAGAGGGTGTGGCGTCTGAGCTCCGGCATCCTACCCCGCCGGCCGGCGTGGGGCCAGCGGCGAAGGGTGAGAATCAGACGCGCGGCCCGACCGGTTCCAGTGCAAACGTCACGCCGTCCGCCTCGACCGACGCCGGCAGCGGCAGCGGCGCCCGCTCGGCGTGCGGCCGGTCGTTCACCAGCACCTTCCCGCCGGGCACCCGCACGCCGAGGCCGTCCTTCGAGCGGTACAGTAGCACGCGCTCGGTCAAGCCGGGTACCACGACGTGCGACGCGCCGGCCGGGCCGAGGATCACCTCGTTCGCCATCAGCAGCACGCCCTCGACACATTGGACGAGCCGGTGGCCGCTGGTGAGTTCGAGTTTGGCCGTGCCGCTGACCGGCACCGGGCGTTGGAACTGGAACTGACACGTCGCCCCGAGCGTGACCCGGTCGCCGGGGTTGAGCACCGACCGGGCCACCTCTTTGCCGTTCACCAGCAGCGGCCGCGGGCCGGCGGCGGGGGCGGCCTTCCCGGCCTCGATCAGGAAGCCCTCGCCGTCGCGCGACAACTCGGCGTGGATGCGCGACACGTCGGCGAACAACGGCACGTCCACCGGCCCGCCTTCGAGCACGGCCTGTCCGAACGTGACGCGCGGGCCGGTGCAGACGAGGTAGCCGGCGACGCCGTCCACCCACAGCAGGAAGCGCCGCGGCAGGCCGGAGCGGTCGGAGCCGAAGTCGCGGTCCGCCGGCGGGTCGGACCGCGAGCTGCGCCACGACCGCACCCCGTCGTCGTCAGGGCGGACCGATAGTCGCGACGAGGGCGGCCGGGCGGGTGTCGTCTGCGCGGCGGGGTTCGGCCGGTGGGCGTCGTCCTGCGGCGTGCTGCCGGGGTGGCTGAGCGTCACGGCGGTCCCGTTGGTGCCGTCGGGGATGCCGGGGTGGGCCGCCTGCCACGCCTTGTCGCGGAGCGTGCGGGCGGCGTGGTACGCGGGCGCCGCCGCCAGCGCCTCCTCGGCCGCGACTACCGCGTCGCGCCACTGCCGCAGCGTCGCCGCGTCCTGGGCGCGGCCCACGGCATCCAGGAAGCGCTCGTGTCGGCCGCGGACCGATTCGCGGAAGCGGTCGAGTGCCTCCGTCGGGGCGGGGAACTGGTCGCGGAGGCGGTGCAGGTCGTCGATCGCCGGAAGGAAATCGCCGCGGTCGGCCTTCGCGGCGGCGGCCAGCCAGCCAGCCGCGCCGGACGCCACCCGCGGTAGTTCGGGGTGGCGAACGCCGCGGTCCTGGAGGCGGGCGGCGCGGTCGGCGGCGCGGTCGGGGTCGCCGGCCTCGAGCGCCGCCTTCGCCTGCACGAGGCCGAACCGCGACAGCGTTTGCCGCAGGTCGATCACGCACTTCTCGCCGGTGTTCAGCGCCTCGGCGGCGAGCAAGTCCTGCCACGCCGCCTCGGGGTTGTCGCGGTCCATAAGGGTGGCGGCGCGCTTGCAGTAGCCGCGAGCTACTTCCTTCGCGGCCTTCCACGCCTTGCGGTGGCCGGCCTCGATGAGCGGCGCGAGGATGCGGTGCGCGTCGTCCGGGCGGCCGGCGGCGACTGCGTCCGCTGCCTGCCGCAATGTCAGCCAGGGGGGAAGGTCCATGACTCGGGCGGTCGTCCAGTCGGGCGAGTCTTTCCGTCCAGTGTACCAGCGGCCGAGCCTGTGCCCGACGGGAAAATGATTCTT
>DASPHQ010001144.1:0-3825 GCA_035629595.1 Urbifossiella sp.
CGCGTCGGTCCGCGACCAAACCTACGGGAACTGGGAGCTCTGCCTCGCCGACGCCAGCACGCAGCCGCACGTGCGGCCAGTGCTGGAGAAGGCCGCGGCCGACAGCCGCATCAAGGTGTCGTTCCTGGCCGAGAACCGCGGCATCGTCGGCAACTCGAACGCCGCCGCGGCGCTCGCCACCGGCGACTACCTCGCGCTGCTCGACCACGACGACACGCTCGCGCCGTTCGCCCTGCACGAGATCGTCGCCGCGGTCAACGCCCACCCGGACGCCGACCTCTTCTATTCCGACGAGGACAAGCTCGACAAGACCGGCGAGCGGGTCGAGCCGAACTTCAAGCCGGACTGGTCGCCGGAGACGCTCCGCAGCCGGAACTACGTCTGCCACCTCACGGTGTTGAAGCGGTCACTGGTGGAGGCGATCGGCGGGTTCCGCCCCGGGTTCGACGGCTCACAAGACTACGACCTCGTGCTGCGCGCGAGCGAGGGGGCCCAGCGGATCGTCCATATCCCGCGGGTGCTGTACCACTGGCGGATGCACGCCCAGTCCACGGCGTTCGTGAAGGGGTCGAAGAACTACGCCTTCGAGGCCGGCAAGAAGGCCGTGGCCGAGCACCTGACCCGCCTCGGCATCGACGCCAGCGTCCACGACGGGGCCGTGCAGGGGCTGTATCAGGTCGTGTACCACTTGCGGACGCAGCCGCTCTTGAGCGTCGTCATCCCCAACAAGGACCAGGTGAGGCTGCTGTCGCGCTGCGTCGAGTCGCTGGCGAAATCGAGCTACGCGAACTACGAGGTGGTGATCGTCGAGAACGGCAGCACGCTCCCCGAGACGCACGCGTACTACCGCGAGTTGCAGAAGCAGCCGCACGCCCGCGTCGTGGAGTGGACGAAGCCGTTCAACTACGCCGCGGTGAACAACTTCGCCGCGGCGCAGGCGAAGGGCGACTTGCTGCTGTTCCTCAACAACGACACCGAGGCCATCAACCCCGACTGGCTCGAAGCGATGGTGACGCAGGCGGTGCAGCCCGGCGTCGGGGCCGTCGGCGCGAAGCTGTATTATGCCGACGACACGATCCAGCACGCCGGCATCGTCGTCGGCATGGGCGGCGTGGCGGGGCACAGCCACCTGTTCTACCCGCGCCAGGCCGCCGGCTACATGCAGCGGCTGCGCATCACGCAGAACGTGGCCGCGGTGACGGGGGCGTGCCTGCTGATGCCGCGGGCGGTGTTCGCGGAGGTGGGCGGGTTCGACGAGGGATTCGTGCTGGCGTTCAACGACGTGGACCTGTGTCTGGCGGTGCTGAAGGCCGGCTACCGCGTGGTGTGGACGCCGGACGCCGAGTTGTACCACCTGGAGAGCAAGACGCGCGGCTACGAGGACACGGCCGAGAAGCAGGCCCGGTTCAAGCGCGAGTACGACCTGTTCCACCTGAAGTGGTCGGCGTTCCTGAAGGCCGGCGATCCGTACTACTCGCCGCACTTCCGCCTCGACCGCCCCGACTTCGCGCTGAAGGCGGCGTAGGTTGTTGGGGGGGGCGTGCGATGACCGAAGCGGAGTGGCTGGGGGCAACTGACCCGACGCCGCTGTTGGCGGAGCTAACCACTCAAGTCCGACTACGCAAGTCCCAACTGTTCATGGTTGCATGCTGCCGTCGTCATTTCGGCAAGGCGGTCGAGCAGGAATGCAGGATGGCGATAGAGGCTGCCGAGCGGTTCGCAGACGGTGCAGAACCGTTGGAAACGCTTACCCGACTTAGGGAGCGGTCGCCACCGGCTGATCCCGACGGTTGCGGAATTCCGCTTGCATTCCCGGCAGCTGCGTACTGGATTTCCCACGGCGAGTACAGGCAGGGCAATCAAGTTAGAGGTCGAATGGAACAGGTGGTCTGGTCGATGCAGGCTGCGGGCGGGAAGGGTGAGAAGTCGGTCCAGGCCGCCCTCCTCCGCGACATCTTCGGCAACCCATTTCGCACCGTCGCCTTCGACCCCACCACACGCACCGAAGCCGTCGTCGGTCTCGCCCGTGGGATGTACGAGTCGCGGGACTTCGCCCCGATGCCGGTGCTGGCCGACGCGCTCGAAGACGCCGGCTGCGCCGACGCCGACATCCTCGCCCACTGCCGCGGCGACGGGCCGCACGTCCGCGGCTGTTGGGTCGTCGATCTGGTGCTGGGGAAAAGCTAGCGACGGTTCGCGGGGGTGTATTGCCTGGTAGCCGCGGGCTTCAGCCCGCGCCCACCTGCGGCGGAGTTCGGGAAGTAACGCCCCTGAGAGACCGCCTACGTGGACGCGGGCTGAAGCCCGCGGCTACCGGCCCGCACGCTGGTAGCCGCGGGCTTCAGCCCGCGTCTACCTACGGTGGAGTTCGGGGAGTAACGCCCCTGAGACACCGCCTACGTGGGCGCGGGCTGAAGCCCGCGGCTACCGGGGGTGCGGCGTCGCGCCGATCGTGTATAATCCCCTTCGAGCCTCGCGGCGGCCCTGGACAGGCTCGTTAATCAAACCGCCGCACCCCCTTCGATGCCGGACCCCAAGCTCCGCCGGGCCATCGCCTTCGAGGCCGCCCGGCTCATGTACGCCCGCACCGAGTCCGAGTACTTCACCGCCAAGCGCAAGGCCGCCGACCGCGTTTGCCGTGGGTCGGTGAAGCCGTCGGACCTCCCCAGCAACGCCGAGATCCGCGACCTCATCCAGGAGTTCGCCCGCACCCACGAGGGCGACCGCCGCACCGCCGACCTCAAGGACATGCGGCTCCACGCCCTCCGCCTCATGAAGCTCCTCACCCGCTTCCGCCCCAGGCTCATCGGCAGCGTGATGACCGGCCACACCCGCAAGGGGTCGGACATCGACCTCCACCTGTTCAGCGACCACCTCGAGCCGGTCACCAGCGTCCTCGACGAGGAGGGCGTGCAGTACGACGTGGAGCGGAAGCAGATCACCAAGCACAACGAAACCCGTGTGTTCACGCACGTCCACGTCTACGACGTGTTCCCCTTCGAGCTGACCGTCTACGCCGAGGACAAGGCCCACTACGTGTTCACCAGCTCGATCACCGGCAAGCCGATCGAGCGGGCCACGACGAAGGAGTTGGAGGAACTGATCGCCCGCGAGCACCCGGAGGTGAACGTCGCCGACGCGCTCGCCGAGCAGGAGGCGGCGGTGGACCCGCACCAGGTGTTCCGCCTGCTGCTGCTGCCGCTGGAGCGGGTGAAGCAGAACCCGAAGTGGCACCCCGAGGGGGACGTGCTGTACCACTCGCTCCAGGTGTTCGAGCAGGCGAAGGACGCGCGGGCGTGGGACGAGGAGTTCCTGACGGCGGCGCTGATGCACGACGTGGGCAAGGGGATCGACCCTTACGACCACGTCGCCGCGGGCGTGCAGGCGCTGGAGGGGTTGATTACGGAGCGGACGGCGTGGCTGATCGAGAACCACATGCTGGCGCAGGAGTACAAGGCGGGCACGCTCGGCCACCGGGGGCGGCTGCGGCTGGAGGCGTCGGCCGACTTCGAGGACTTGATGGAGCTGCGCGAGTGCGACGACCGCGGCCGGGTGCCCGGGGCGGTCGTGGGAACGGTGGACGAGGCGCTGGGGTACTTGCGCGAGCTGGAGCGGAGCAACCGGGGGAAGTGAGAGCCGACCGGGTGCGGTCGGCGGTTGAGGACCGGTAGCCGCGGGCTTCAGCCCGCGCCCACTTCTGGCGGAGTTCCAGGGGGTCACGCCCCACGGACACCGCCAACGTGGGCGCGGGCTGAAGCCCGCGGCTACCGGTCTACCGGTCCCGAGCCGAAGTTCACTTACCGACCCGGCTCGTACATGAAGAAG
>DASPHQ010001145.1:0-3372 GCA_035629595.1 Urbifossiella sp.
AACAACGACCCGAAGATCGGTGAGCTGATGGCCAACGCCTTCGAGAAGGTCGGCCGCGACGGCGTCATCACCGTCGAAGAGGGCAAGACCTCCGAAACGGTGCTGGAGTTCGTCGAGGGGATGCAGTTCGACAAGGGGTACATCTCCCCGTACTTCGCCGCCAACAGCCCGGACCTGCGGTGGGAGCCGGAGAACGTCCTCGTCCTGCTCTACGAGAAGAAGCTCTCCAACGTCCGCGAGTTCCTCCCGCTCTTGGAGAAGGTCGCCCAGTCGCGCCGCCCGCTGCTCATCGTCGCCGAGGACGTCGAGAGCGAGGCGCTGGCGATGCTCGTGGTGAACACCCTCAAGGGGCTGATCCAGGTGTGCGCCGTCAAGGCGCCCGGGTTCGGCGACCGCCGCAAGGCGATGATGGAGGACATGGCCGTCCTGACCGGCGGCACGTTCGTGTCCGAGGACCGCGGCATCAAGCTGGAGAACGTCGGGCTCGACATGCTCGGCACGGCCGACCGGGTGAGCGTCGAGAAGGAGAACTGCACGATCATCGTCGAGAAGCTGGAGAAGAAGCGGAAGGAGGCCATCGAGGCCCGCGTGCAGACGATCCGCACCCAGATGGACCAGACCGAGAGCGAGTACGACAAGGAGAAGTTCAGCGAGCGGCTGGCGAAGCTCGTCGGCGGCGTGGCGATCATCAAGGTCGGGGCCGCGACCGAGGCCGAGATGAAGCAGACGAAGGGCCGCGTCGAGGACGCCCTGCACGCCACCCGCGCGGCCGTGGCCGAGGGGATCGTCGCCGGCGGCGGCACCGCCCTGCTCCGCTGCGTGCCGATCGTGGAGGCCCTCGCCGAGAAGCTGAAGGGCGACGAGCGGAACGGGGCCGAGATCGTGGCCCGGGCGCTCCAGAAGCCGGTCCGCATCATCGCCGAGAACTGCGGCAAGGACGGCGCCGTGGTGGCCGACGAGGTGGCGAACCAGAAGAACGCGACCTTCGGCTACGACGCCAACACCGACGACTACGTGGACATGTTCAAGGCCGGCATCGTGGACCCGCTGCGGGTGACGCGCAACGCCCTGCAGAACGCCGCCAGCATCGCCGGGCTCATGCTGACGACCGAGGTCATGGTCACCAAGATCGACGAGGACGACAAGAAGTCGAAGGTGGCCGGCTCGGTCGCGTGACGTGATTCGAGAAGCTGTCAGCTTTCAGCCGTCAGCCAATCCCGGGGCCGGGGCGTGTTTCCAACCGCGTCCCGGCCCTATGATTTCTCTGGCTGACAGCTGACCGCTGATAGCTCACGGCTGAGATCAAATGGCGAAGCGCGACTACTACGAGGTGCTCAGCGTCACCAAGTCGGCGACCGAGGTGGAGATCACCAAGGCGTACCGGAAGCTGGCGATGCAGCACCACCCCGACCGGAACGTCGGGGACGCCGACGCCGAGGGCCGGTTCAAGGAAGTGACCGAGGCCTACGAGGTGCTGCGCGACCCGCAGAAGCGCGCCGTCTACGACCGCCACGGCCACGCCGGCCTGCAGGGCGGCGGCGGGCAGGGCGTGGACCTCGGCGACCTGTTCGGCGACCTCCTCGGCAACTTCTTCGGCGGCGGAGGCGGCGGGCGCCGCCAGCGCGGCGGCCCCCGCCCCGGCCGCGACATCCAGGCCGTCATCGACATCGACCTCGTCGAGGCCGCGACCGGCGTCAAGAAGTCCCAGACGGTGCCGCGCGAGGAGTTCTGCACCACCTGCAACGGCACCGGGGCGAAGCCGGGCACCAAGCCGGCGACGTGCAAGCGCTGCGGCGGCCAGGGGGCGGTGCTGCTGAACCAGGGGTTCATCTCGGTCCAGCAGACGTGCCGGGCGTGCGAGGGCCGCGGCCAGATCATCACCGACCCGTGCGGCGGCTGCCGCGGCCACGGCCGCGTCGACGCGCGGCGCACGCTGGAAGTGGAAATCCCCGCGGGCGTGGATACCGGCAACCGCATCCGCTACGCCGGCGAGGGCGACGCCGGCGACCCCGGCGCCCCGCGCGGCGACCTGGAGTTCGTCATCCGGGTGCGCGACCACAAGTTCTTCCACCGCGACGGGCACAATCTTGTGTGCCAGTGGCCGGTGTCGTTCCCGCAGGCGGCGCTCGGCGGGCCGATCGAGATCACCACGCTCACCGGCCAGAAGGTCGTCCACGACCTGCCGCGCGGCACGCAGACGCACGAGGTGTTCCGCGTGTTCGGCCACGGAATGCCGAACCCGCGCGGCGGCCGCAAGGGCGACCTCCTCGTGCAGGTGGTGGTCGAGACGCCGACCAACCTGTCGGCCGAGCAGGAGGAGCTGCTGCGGAAGCTGGCTGAGGTGTCGAAGACGAGCGTGAGCGGCCCGCGGAAGGGGTTCTTCGGGAAGTTGAAGGATCTCCTCGGCGGCGACGCCCCTCCAAGTACGGATGAGAAGAAGTAACAGGACCCCGCCGATGGCCGACCATCCCGACGACCGCATCCCCGTGGACGCCGTTCCGTTCGCCGAGTTCGACGCGGTGCGGGCGAAGCTCGCCGCGGCCGAGGACGAGGTGGCGAATTACAAGCTCCGCCTGGCCGACTTCGAGAACGCCCGCAAGCGGATGCTCCGCGACGCCGACGCCCAGCGGAAGTTCGCCGCCGAGGGGCTGATCCGCGACCTGCTCGGGGCGCTCGACAACCTGGAGCGCGCCCTCGCCGCCGCGAAGGTCGTCGGCGACACCGGCCCCCTCGCGGTCGGCGTGTCGGCCACGGCGTCGCAGTTCCTGGAAGTGCTGAAGCGGTACGGCGTCGCCAAGATCGAAGCCGCGGCCGGCACGGTGTTCGACCCGAACGTGCATCAGGCGGTGTCGCAGCAGCCGACGAACGACTACGAGCCGGGGGCCGTCACGCAGGTGGTTGGTACCGGCTTCACCCTCCACGACAAGGTGCTCCGCCCGGCGATGGTGGTGGTGGCGACGGCGCCGCCGGCCGGCGGGAGCAACGAGTAACCCAACGATGCCGACCTACGACTACAAGTGCAACGGCTGCGGCCACGTGTTCGAGGAGCTGCAGTCGTTCAGCGCGCCGCTGCTGACGAAGTGCCCGGCGTGCAAGAAGAACAAGCTCGAACGTCTGTTCGGCGGCGGCGGCGCCATCATCTTCAAGGGTTCCGGCTTCTACGAGACCGACTACCGCCGCAGCGGCGAGAAGAAGGCCGACGAGGCGCCCGCGACGGAGGCGAAGCCGGAAGCGAAGGCCGAGACGAAGCCCGAAGGGAAGGCCGAGAGCACGCCGAAGGCGGAGCCGGCGAAGAAGGGCGGCGCGGCGAAGAAGGCGGAGTGATCCCGGGCGAGCGGTATTCCAACTCGGGGCCGGTAGCCGCGGGCTTCA
>DASPHQ010001146.1:0-7822 GCA_035629595.1 Urbifossiella sp.
TCATGGTCGTCGCTCTCCTCGTCGGGGGCTGGGGCGGTCGCGTCTCACTACCCACTACTATAAACCTTTTGGTTGTCGTGTCAACCCTTTGGTTGATTTTTCCCAGAAGTCGTGTACACTCCCTACATGGGAGCGAAAGACAAAGCCCTCGCCCTGGCGTTCGCGGCCCGACTGCGGGAGTTGCGAGAGGCCGCCGGGTTGACGTTAGCAGAGGTGGCGGGGCAGTGCCGACCACCCATGCACGCGCAGGCCATCGCCCGCTACGAGGCCGGTGACCGACTGCCGACTCTCGCCGTGCTGTACCGGCTCGCCGAGGTGTACGGGGTAACGCCGTGCGACGTGTTGCCGCCGCTTGCGGTCAAGAAGAAGAAAGGGAAGTGACGTGCCCACCAACCCGGTCCGCATCCTGGCGCCCGCCGTCCCCCGCGTCGAATCCGGGCCGACTCAGTTCGGCGAGGACTGGCCCGGGGTGTTCATCCGCGGGGACAACGCCGGATGGATGGCGATGCGGATGAAGCTGATGCTGGATGACATGCGAGCCCGGCCCGACCTCACCGCCGAGTTCGCAACCGGCCTCGACGCCGTGCGGGAGTTCATCGGCCACACGAAGGGCGCGATCCTGGGGCCGGCTGGTGAGATGCTGTGAAGCAACCCGACCCGCCGCCCGCCGCCCCGAAGAAGCCCGGCAGGGGGAAGTAGATGCCGACCGACGACATGCCAGGATTCGAGGAGTGGTTCCACGAGAACCACGGCCACCACAGCAACCCGCGATACCGAGAGCTCGCCCGCGCGTCGTGGGCGGCGGCGACCGACCGGGCCACCGGGATTGCCGACTGCTGGTGTACGCCGCCCGGCATCAACATCACCAGCGGCGTGCCCTCCGAGATTCACGTCGCCATCGGGCGAGGGCGTTACGAGGGCGAGGAAGCCGAGTTGGCCGCGGACGTGGCCGAAGGCGTGTCCGACGGAATCGCAGCTGCCATCGGCGGGAAGCGGTCGGACGCCCCGCCACCGCCCGGACCCGAGCCCCGGAGGACGTAGACGATGCCGACCGACAAGGCCGCAGCCATCTGGCACTGGTGCAACATGGTCGCGTTCGCGCTGGCGCTCGCGGCTGTGTCGATGCTGTTCGGCTACGTCCTGTGCGTGTGGGAGCACGGCCTGCACCGATGACCGGCCCGAACCTTGCTCCCGCTCTCGCGTCCGTCCCTCGCCCGTGGAGGTGCTACCATGCCCGCTGTGACCGACCGACCGCCGCCCGGCGACCTGGCCGCGGTGAAACTGATGCTCGCGGACCCCACACTTCTCATCGAGGAAGTGATGGCCGCGTGCGGCATCCCCGCCCACCTGTGCGGCGAGCCGGCCCCGGCGACCTGCGCCGAGCGGGTGGTGGCGATGCCGTGCCCGGGGCGACCGGGCGGGGTGCGGGTCGTCTGCGTGGAGGGCGTGCAGTGACCATTGACACGCGGTGGAATATCGGCGACCGGCCGTGGGCCGTCATCCGGTGGGTCAGTCGGCGGGACGCTACCTGTGTGGCGTGCGGCGGCGGGGGCGGCGCTAACATCCCCGGGACCGGGGTGTGGGTGAAGTGCCAAGCCTGCGACGGCGAGGGCACTACCGAGGAGCAATACGACCACTACGACCCCGTTGAGGGGCGGGTAAGCCGCATCGGCGTAGACGTGGACGAGGGCGGGCGCGTTGCGACTACCTACAGCGGCTACTACCGCAGCGCCGTCCACCCGGAGCGATTCGCGGCCGTGTTCGCTACCGAGGCGGAGGCCGTGCAGTGGGCCAACGCTCGCATCTCGCCGCCCGCCGCGGAGGACCGCCGATGACGCCGACCGCCGGGGCGCCGCCGACCGACAACGGGTTCGGGGCGTGGCTCCGCGCCTACGACTGGCCCGGCCCCGACGACGGCGAGGCGAGCATACTCGCGGTGCGGGCCGCGTTCGCGGCGGGCGTTGCGGCCGAGCGGCGGGCCTACTCCGCCACCCCGCCCGACTGTGCGGGCTTCTACTGGCTCCGGGAGTGGGTCGAGATCGACGGGCTGGCCGACTTCCGCGGTCCGGTCGTGGTCGAGGTGCAGTGGTGGCCGGACGGCCCCTTCCCGCCGCTCGTCGCGTGGACCGGCGGCGGAAGCCGCGACCTCGCCGACATCGACCTCCGCTCCCTCTGGTGCCGCGTCCGGGAGCCGCTGCCGGAAGGGTGGGCCCCTTCTCGCCCGACTTCCACAGGTAGAACTCGGGCCGTGTCGACATCAGTAAGTCGTCATCAATGAAGGGCTTAAGGAACTCGGCCTGCAAAAAGAAGGGGGTGCTGTCGACGGTGGTCAGGATGCGCCCCCGGGCCGACCGCGGGGGGCCGGGAGGCGCGGGGCGGGTGAGGCGGCGCCCACCTTGCGCCCACTCTACCCCACCGACGCCCGCCGACGCCCGCCGAATCTAGACCGTCGCAAACGCTGAGAATTCCTGAGTAGCCGACGCCCGCCGATGCCCGTGGAACCGGATAGGATCGTCCATGTTGTACGAGCCCATGCCGACGCTCTGCGGCGTGTCGCGGGTGCGGCGGCAGTCGGCCTCGGTCATGACGTGGCCGCTCACCAGCCGCCGGGCCTCGCGGACGTAGAGCTGGTGCGGCCAGTGACCGTTGTCCATGAACTCGCGCTTCGCCAGCCCCCACACCTTCATCTTGTCGCGGATTTGCTCGGGCACGCGCGGGTGGTTCGCCAGCGACCACATCAGCCCCTTCTGGTACAGCTCGTGCTGCTTCGTGATGCGCTCGCGCTCGGCGTAGTCGCCCTCGGGGTAGCGGTAGTTCTGGCCGATGAAGTCGGTGCTGACGGCGTAGTTGTTGTTCGTGTCGGTGGTGCCGTTGGGCATCATGTCGATCTTCAGCGGCAGCCGCAGGTCGCCGGCCTCGAAGTTCCGGAACAGCAGCTCGTACCACGCCTCGACGTACCCGTGCGGCCGCGGGAACGGCACGCGGTTCTCGGGCACGTTTGACATGCACATGCGGAAGCAGTACGCCTGGATGCGGTTGTCCCCCTCGCCGTCGGGAGGGTAGGGGCCGGGGTCGATGCCGAACACGTAGCCGCTGGTGCGGTCGCCCGGCTTCACGAACGGATCGACGCGGCTGAGGAACCGGTGGGTGTGCGTGTTCCACTTGCGGGCGACGCCGTTGAGGCTCTCGCCGTAGCGCGAGTTCGGCTCGCGGCCGACGGCGTAGCTCACGCCCGCGGCGGCCATCAGGTCGCCCTCGTAGGTGGCGTCGATGAACACCTTCTCTTCCACGACCTTGCCGGATTCGGTGCGGAAGGAGCGGATGCGCTTGCCGTCGAGCGTCGCGCCGCGCTTGCAGTCCAGGCGCTCCCCGAAGACCACTTCAACTTTGTGCTCGGCCAGCATGTCGCGGAGGAGCTTCTCGGCGACATGCGGCTCGAACACCCACGTCGCGTCCTCGGCGGGGCGGTAGCCTGGGAACGCCTCGCGTTTCCCGAACGGCCACGCGGCGGGGTCGTCGTAGTGCTTCTTGACGCGCTGGTAGAACTCGCGGGCGATGCCGCCGATGACGCGGCTGTTGCCGCTGTCGGTGTAGCCGAGGCCGCCGGAGGTGAGGCCACCGACGTGCTTGCCGGGCTCGATCACGACGACGGTCTTGCCCATCCGCGCCACCTGCACCGCGGCCGCGACGCCGCCAGCGGTGGCGCCGTAGACGACTACGTCGGGCTCGGCGCGGAGGTGGGATGTGGTGGAACAGGCGGCGAGCGCCGCGAGAAGGTAACGAGTCATGGGAGAGTTCCGAAAGAACCTCACGCAAAGGCGCAAAGCCGCGAAGAAAACAAGGATTTGATTTCTTCGCGGCTTTGCGCCTTTGCGTGAGCTTGGTTTTTACACCCCGCTGAACAGCGGGCGGATGACCTCGCCGCGGTTCAGCTGCACGGGGCGGTCGAGCCGGTCGCGGACCTCGCTGGCCGGGTCCACCCCCAGGGCGTGATACACCGTCGCCCCCAGGTCGTCCGGCGAATACGGCGTCGTCGCCGGGTACGCGGCCGTCTTGTCGGACCGTCCCACAACGATCCCCGGCCGCACGCCGGCCCCCGCGAACAGGGCGCTGAAGCACGGCGCCCAGTGGTCGCGGCCGGCGTTGATGACTTTGGGCGTCCGCCCGAATTCGCCTACCACCACCACCATCGTCGTCTCCAACAGGCCGCGCTCGCCCAGGTCGTCGAGAAGGGCGGACACGCCGGCGTCGAGCGGCGGCAGGAGGCGACGCATCGTCGGGAAGATGTTGCCGTGGTGGTCCCAGTTCTGGACGCGACCCATGTTCGCCTGCACCACCGACACCCCACTCTCGACCAGCCGGCGGGCCAGCAGCAGCGACTGGCCGAAGCTGTGCCGGCCGTAGCGGTCGCGGACGGCGGCCGATTCCTTCTCGATCTCGAACGCCGTCGCCACCCGGCCGGACGTGAGCACCGTAATCGCGTGCTGCTGCGAGTCACTGAGGCGGCGCCCCTCCGCGCTGGAGGCCATGCTACGGCGCTGGGCGTTCACGGCGTCGAGGAGGGCGGCGCGGTCGCGGAGTTGGTCCACGTCGATGCCGGTCGGGCGGAGGTTGTCGATCTTGAACGACCGCAGGTTCGGGTCCTGCGTCACCTGGAACGGGTCGTACCGCGGGCCGAGGAAGCCGGCGTGCTGGCCGGGCCACACCAGCGGGCCTTCGCCGAGGAACGTCGGCAGTGCGACGGCGGCGGGAACGCCGTCGCTGCGCGGGCGGAGGTACGCGAGGCCGGAGCCGTAGACGGGGTAGTCGTCGCGGGAGAGCGGCTTGTCGAACCGCACCCCGGGCTGCTTCGCCCCGGTCGTCAGGTGGTGGGTGGCGGCGGTGTGGTTGTTGTCGGTGTGGGCGAGGGTGCGGACCAGCGCGTACTTGTCGGCGCGGGCG
This sequence comes from Urbifossiella sp., assembly GCA_035629595.1. Classification (GTDB taxonomy): domain Bacteria; phylum Planctomycetota; class Planctomycetia; order Gemmatales; family Gemmataceae; genus Urbifossiella. The sequence continues at coordinate 4,942 of DASPHQ010001146.1, forward strand.
GCGAGCAGCGGCAGGTGTTCGCCGAGGCGCACGCCGGCGACCGGGGTGGCGGCCGTGCCGAACTCGCCGCGGATCTCGGCGGGGTTGTCCGGCTTCGGGTCGAACGTTTCGAGCTGGCTCGCGGCGCCGGTGAGGAACACCATGATGACGGAGTTCGGCTTGCGGCGCGAGCTTCCCGACTGGGCCGGGGCCGAAGCCGCCATGCCGAGGCCGAGCAGGCCGGAGTAGCCGACCTGGACGGCCTCGCGGCGGGTCAGGCCGATCCGGTGCGTGTGCGGTGTGGTGGGCATGGCAGGTGACGTGCGCGGGGGGTGGGTGGGTACTGTCATTAGAGCATAGCCCGCCGCCGGTGCAAGCGGGAACCGAAAGCCCGGGGACGGCCGTCCCCGGGCTTACTGTCGGCGTCAGTTCGTCTCGCCCTTCACGCTATACGCGTAGACCTTGTCCTGGTCGCGGATGAGGAGACGGCCGTTGGCGACGACCGGGTGCGGCCAGCTCTGCGCGAACATCCGGTTGCTCGCCGGCGGCAGCGTGAACGACGACACCATCTTGAACTGCGTCGGGTCCGGCTCCACCAGCGCCATCACGCGGTTCTCGTAGCGGTAGTAGAGCCGGCCGTCGGCGAAGGTGATGGCCGCCGAGCCGCTCGTCCCCGGCGGCGAACGGTCCTCCTTGTGAACTTCGCCGGTCGTCATGTCCACGTTGGCCGGGATGCCCGCGTTCTGGTTGTGGCCGAAGTAGACGTGCTTGCCGACCAGGATCATCCCGCCGTGGTGGTTGTTCGCCTCCGGCTTGCGGTACGCCTTGACGACTTTGACATCGATCTTGCTCTTGCCCTCGGGCGTGAGCTCCAGCAGTGCCGCCCCGGCCCCGGCCTTCTCGCTGTAGCTGCACGACACAAACACCCGGTTGCCGAGGATCACCGGGGTCGGTATCTGCGCCGTGCCGCCGGTCACGCCGAGCCCGTTGTACTGCCAGAGGAGCTTGCCGTTGTCGGCGTGTACGCCAACCACCCCGGCCTTGTCCCCGAGCAGGCAGACGTAGGTCGGGATGCCTCCGACCGTCATCTTCACCGCGGACGAGTAACCCGCCCCGCCGCCGACCGGGTTGATCGGCGTCGCCCAGACGGTCGCCCCGGTCTTGGCGTTCAAGGCCACGACCGCCCCCTTGCTCCCGCCCGGGTTGCAGATCACCTTGTCGCCGTCCACCAGGACGGATTCGTTGAACCCCCAGCTGCCCGGCTTGGCGCCGAACTCGTCGTAGCTCTTGGTCCAGCCGACCTTGCCGGTCTTGGCATCGACCACCGCCACGGTGCCGTTGACGGCGACCGCGTAAAGCTTCCCGTTGCTGTACGTCGGCTGGCTCCCGGAGCCGTTGTTCGGGTTCCGCACGAGCGGCGCGGTGATCGGGGCGAACCAGACGGCCTTGCCGTCGGCCTCGTTCAGACAGTGGACGCCGTCCTTCCCGTCGGCCGTGCCCATCACGTAAATCTTGCCGCCGACGACGGTCGGGGTGCCGAAGCCGTCGCCGAGACCGGACGCGGTCCACGCCAGCGGCGGGCCGTCCTTCGGCCAGCTCTTGAGGAGGCCGGTTTCGGCCGATTTGCCGTCGCGGTTGGGGCCGCGCCACTGCGGCCAGTCGGTCGGCCCCGGGGCGGCGGGCGGCTGGGCGGACAGGGCCGCGGTGGCGACGGCGAGGACGCCGGCCGCGAGCGGCAGGAGGCGGAAGGACATCGGTCGGCGTCTCCGGGAGCGGGATGGGGCGGGCGGCGGGAGGGTCACGGGAAGTTTACGACGTGTGCGGGGGGCCGCAAAGCCGCATGCGGGCGCGGAACTTGAGACGGGGCCGGGGGGCGGCGTACAATTCGGTGTCACGTCCGAGGTGTCCCATGCCCGTCGCCGGCCGCCTGTTCATCGGCGGGGAATGGTCTGCCCCCCGTGCCGACTTCGCCAGCCACGAACCCGCCCGCTGGACGGACCACGTCGGCACGTTCCCACAGGCGACGGCCGCGGAGGTGTCGGACGCCGTGGCCGCCGCACGGGCCGCGTTCCCGGGGTGGCGGCGCACCAGCCGCGTCCTCCGCGCCGAGTGCTTCGACCGGCTCGCGCAGCTGATCAAGCGCGACACCGACGCGCTGGCGGAGCTCATGGCCCGCGAGTGCGGCAAGAACGTGACCGAATCCCGGGCCGAGGTGGTCGAGGGGCTGCACATGGTGCAGTACGTCTTCGGCTCCGGGCGGCTCCCGTTCGGCGAGGTGATCGCGTCCGAGATTGCGGAGAAGGACGCCTTCGTGCGGCGGAAGCCGTGGGGCGTCGTGGGCGTCATTACGCCGTGGAACTTCCCGTTCGCGGTGCCGCTGTGGATGCTCGGGCCGAGTCTGCTGGAAGGGAACACGTGCGTGTTCAAGCCGAGCGAGGACACGCCCGCGGTCGGCCAGCGGCTCGTCGAGCTGTTCGCCGAAGCCGGCTTCCCCGCGGGAACGATCAACCTCGTCCACGGCGACGGGGCGGCGGGCGAGGCGCTGGTCCGCGACGCGCGGGTGAACGTCGTCTGCTTCACCGGCAGCTACGACGTCGGGAAGCGGATTCAGGAACTGTCCGCCAGCATGCCCGACCGGATCGTCGCCGCCGAGATGGGCGGGAAGAACGCGGTCATCGTCTGCGAGGACGCCCGGTTCGACCTGGCGGTCACGGGCGGCATCCTGTCGGCGTTCAAGACGACCGGCCAGCGGTGCGTGTCGGCCAGCCGCATCCTGGTCCACGAGTCGCTCATCGACCGGTACGCGAAGGCGTTCACCGACCAGGCCCGGCGGTTGCGGTTCGGCGACCCGCTCGACGCCTCGAACTTCGCCGGCCCGCTCATCCACGAGGAGTCGGTGAAG
>DASPHQ010001147.1:0-6226 GCA_035629595.1 Urbifossiella sp.
GCGTGGTTCGGGAAGTACCGCCGGCTGGGCAAGGACCACGAGGTCGACCCGGACAACAGCGAGTCGATGATCTACGCCGCCATGATCCACCGGATGCTCCGACGCTTATACCCGGCCGCCTAGTTTCAAGACGCTTTGTAACATGGCGCCGGCGGCCGGGATCGCCCCCCGGCCATACGCCCCCGCCCGCCCGGACTGCCCATGCCCGACCGCCCGCTCGCCCTCGCGGCCGACGCTGCCCCGTCGGTCAACGACCTCATCAGCATCACCCTCACTCGGGCAGGGTTCCGGGTGGTGGCGGTGGACGACCCCGAGGCTCTCGCGGTGGCCGTTACGACGGCCGTCCGCCTGGTCGTCCTCGCCGCCACCGGATTTGGGGAGTCGGCGGCCGAATTCGCCGCAGCCATCCGAGGTCGCGCGGCCCGGCCGGCGGTCGTACTCCTGGCCAACGGTGAGGACCCGGCGGCGGACGACCTGGCCGCCGCCGACCCGGGCGTCCTGGTCGTCCACAAGCCGTTCCGACTCACGGAACTGGTGCACGCCGCCCGTCAACTGGTCGGGTCGGGCGGCTCCCCCACTTGACCGACGCCCTCGACTCCTCCCCAACCTCACACCTCGGCCGGTGCCGCGGCGGGCCGCAGGCCGCGGTAGCGGGCCAGCCCCCGCAGCCGCCCCGACCGGCGGAGGTTCTTCCGCGTGTTCATCGCGGACAGATAGACCGCCTGGGCGGTGACGCCCGTCGCCGCCTCCAACCCGGCCCGCGTGCCCACCGCTGAGCCGCGGACAGACCTGCCTCGGCCGCCCGCTCCCCCTCAACTATCATTCTTTCTATTGCAATATTGTTCTATTATTATCGGTGAGACGTTGACAGAGGTCTCGATCGCTTGAAAAGCATGACCGTCTGAAAAAACCGCAAAAAATGTCCGGCCACGGCAATCTGCTTCGTATTCTCAAATAGCATGCAGGATGGCTTGGACACTCTGGCAAGCCAATGAACTTTACGAGAGCATTTGAATGTCAGTCGATTGAGTGCTTGATCGATCAGTGAGCTATGATGCCCTCTTATTCTCGCCCCGCACCCCGGGTGTTCGACTTCGTCATCCCACCGGGACGCTGCTCGTGGGGCGTCACCGCAGACATCGGCTCATGGCTTCTGCCTGGCCGCACGGTGCCCGGCCAGGCTCTGCCGATCGTCGCGGCAGTCGAACACCGCGGCCTCGGCCGGATGTCATCCGTATTCGCCCGGTAACACTCGCGTCCCAGGAGGCCCAACCCGTGGCGGCGAACTTCCAGGCCATCTTCGAGCCGATGACGTTCCCGCACCTGACGGTCAAGAACCGGGTGTTCCGGTCCAGCCTGTCCGGGCGGTTCGACAACTACGACGGGTCCGGCGCCCCGGCCCGGATCGGGTGGGAGAAGAAGTTCGCCCGCGGCGGCGTCGGCGCCATCATCTCGTCGTACGTGCCGGTCCACCACACCGGCCGCATCCTGCCGAACTACGCGATGATGGACGACGACAACAAGATTCCCTTCTGGAAGCAGGTCGCCACCTGCGTCCACGCCTACGGCTGCAAGTTCATCGTCCAGCTCAGCCACTCCGGCCGCCAGCAGGACCAGGGCGGCGTCGAGAACCAGTACTCGGTCGTCGGCAGTTCCACCAGCAAGCGCGACTACTTCCACGGCATCCTGTGCCGGGCCATGACCCGCGCCGAGATCGCCCAGGTGGTGCAGTGGTTCGGGCAGGCCGCCCGCCGCACCCGGGAGGCCGGGCTCGACGGCGTCGAGACGCACTCGGCCAACGGCTACCTCATCAACCAGTTCCTCAGCAGCGGCATCAACGACCGCACCGACGAGTACGGCGGGTCGCTCGAGAACCGGACGCGGTTCCTGCTCGAGATCGTCCGGGCCATCAAGAAGGAGGCCGGGGCCGACTTCCACGTCCAGTGCAAGATCAACGGCCACGACCACAACGACGCCCTGCTGCCGTGGCAGAAGAAGGGGAACCCGGTCGAGGAGAACGTCGCCATCTGCAAGATGCTGGAGGCCGAGGGCGTCCACGCCATCCACGTCTCCAGCGGCAGCCTGTTCCCGCACCCGCGGAACCCGGCCGGCGACCTGCCGGTCGTGGACCTCGCCCGCAACTACCCCACGATCATGTCCAGCGGCACCCTCACCCGCCGCAACGACAAGCTGTTCAGTAGCCGCCTCCTCGGGCCGCTGGTGCGCTGGTGGTGGCAGCACCGCCGCGGCCCCGGCCCGATCGAGGGGCTGAACCTCGCCTACGCCGCCGCCGTCAAGCAGGCGGTGAAGATCCCGGTCATCTGCACCGGCGGCTTCCAGACCGGGCAGGTCGTGGCCGACGCCATCAGCGACGGCAAGACCGACGCGGTGAGCATCGCCCGCCCGCTGATCGCCAACAACGACCTGGTGAAGTACTGGGAGCGCGGCGAGGACGTGCCGGCGACCAAGCGCTGCACGTACTGCAACCGCTGCTGCTTCAACGACATCGCCTGGCCGCTCGGGTGCTGGGAGCTGAGCCGCTACGGCAGCTACGACGAGATGGTCAAGGAAGTCATGTCGGTGTTCCACGAAGTGGACTTCGAGGCCCGGCACGAACTGCCTATGGCCGGCTCCTAACCCGGGAGGGCGTCATGGATCCGATCCGCTCGTTCGACGACCCGGACCCGGTGCAGCGGTACATGCGGCGGGCGGCCGGCGTGAAGTTGGCGGTCGTGGCCGCAGCCGTAGTGCTGCTCGCGGTCGGCCTCTACTGGGGGGTGAGCCGATGGCTGTAGCGAAGACGATCGCCCCGCCTCCCGACACGCAGGGGCAGCTCGACCCGGTGCAGCAGTACATGCGCCAGCGGTGTGTGCTGCGCGGATACATCCTCCTGGCCGTCGTGTTCCTCCTCGGCATGTGGGTGTACTGGGGCGTCTTCGCCCAAGTGCCGGTAGAGCACGAGGACGACGCCGAGCACTTCAAGTACGGGTCGATCGGGGCGGACGTGGACACCGGCCTGCCGTACTGGATCTGGTGGGTGCTGCCGGACGTGTTCACCAAGCACCTCCCCGAGCCGGACAAGTACCGGGCGCTGCCGGAGGCGGAGCGCACGTCCCGCGCCGCGTACTCGCAGTTCGGGTTCGTCTACGAGGACGGCCACGCCCTGCCGATGGGCTTCACCCAGCGGCGCGTCATCGTGGACCGCATCGGGTTGAACTGTGCGGTGTGCCACGTCGCCACCGTGCGGGTGACGGAGGGCATGCACCCGGAGCGCATCTACGGCCGCGCCCCGGCGTACACGTCGCCGGCGAAGGAGCGGGCGGTGGTGCTCGGCATGCCGGCGGTCACGACGGACCTGGGGGCGTACCTGCAGTTCCTGCACAAGTGCGCGAACGACCCGGACTTCACCGCCGAGAACATCCTCGCGGCGATCGACAAGCGGCACAAGCTCGGCGTGCTGGACCGCGTGCTGTACAAGGCGGCGGTGCCGGAGGTGCAGAAGACCCTCCGCAAGCAGGCCGATGACCTCACGTTCCTGCGGACGAGCCCGCCGGCCGGGCCGGGCCGGATTGACACGTTCAACCCGTACAAGCGGCAGGTGTTCCGCTTCCCGGCGGACGACACGGTGGGCACGGCAGACTTCCCGTCCATCTGGAACCAACGGCCGCGGGAGGGGATGAAGCTCCACTGGGACGGCAACAACACGTCGGTGTTCGAGCGGAACATCAGCGCCTCGATGGGGGCCGGGGCGTCGCCGGTGTCGCTGGACATGCCGCGGATGTTGCGGGTGGCGAACTGGCTCGGCGCACCCGACCCGAAGCACGACCTGACGGCCGAGGAGATCCAGACGGCGCGGGCCGACCCGCGGCCGCGGCCGGGCGAGCTGCCGATCCCGCGCTACGCGTTCGACATCGACCACTCCAAGGCCGCCCGCGGCGGCGCGGTGTACGCCCAGCACTGCGCGAAGTGCCACGACTGGCAGGGGGCGTACATCGGGCAGGTGGAGCCGATCGAGAAGATCGGCACCGACCCGTATCGGCTGTACTCGTTCACCCCCGAGCTGGCCGCGAACCAGAACACGCTCGGCTCCGGGTCGTGGTGGCGGTTCCGCCACTTCCGCAAGACGAACGGGTACGTGAACATGCCGCTCGACGGCCTGTGGGCCCGCGCCCCGTACCTCCACAACGGGTCGGTGGCGTCGCTCGCGGAGTTGCTGGAGGCGCCGGAGAAGGGGCGGCGGCGGCCGGAGGCGAAGTACCGCGGGGACGACGTGTACGACCCGGTCCGCGTCGGCTTCCGGGCGGACAGCCCCCTCTCGGCTGATGGGCGGAAGCTGTTCGAGTTCAAGCACGCGGAGCGCGGCAACTCGGACGTCGGCCACACGTACGGCACCGAGCTGCCGGCGGACGAGAAGCAGGCGCTGCTCGAGTACCTGAAGACGCTCTGACCCCCGGGCACGGGCGAGGACGCGGGATGAACTGTTACGCACGCGGGTTCCGCTGGGCGGTGGTAATCGGCATCCTCCAGGACTGGCTGTTCGCCATCCCGGGGATCGTCATCCCGCACGCCGTGCTGCTGTTCGCCGGGGCCGACCCGGTGCCGCAGCCGGTGTGGCCGGCCTACGCCTTCCTGCTGCTGCTGCTGCTGAGCCTGGTGTACATCCCGGCGGCGGTGGACCCGTACAAGTACAGCTTCTTCGCCGCCCTCACGGTGCTGGCGCGGGTGGCCGGCGTGATCTTCTTCTTCGTCATCTGGCCGGGCGCGTTCCCGCCGCTGCCGGGGTACATCGACCTCGGCCTGACGGTCGTCCAGGGCACGCTCCTGCTGCTCGCGTTCGTCACCGCCGGGCCGGTCGTGCCGCCCGTCCCCGTTCCCACGCGGAGGTGAAGTGATGGCCCCGCGCCGCTGGCACCGTTGGCTCCGCCGACTCTTGGTTCTCGTCGTCCTCCTCGCCGCCGGCGGCGGGCTGGCCGCGTACTGCCTGGTGTTCCGCCAGGTGCCGCAGCAGTTCGAGTCGCTCGACGACGAGTTCAAGTACGGGTCGATCGGCACCGAGGAGAGCGACGGTATCCCGTTCTGGGTGTGGCTCGTGCTGCCTCGCGTGTTCCCCGACCTGCTGCCGAAGGACAGCACCGGCGGGTACACCGCCTTCGGGTTCGTTTGGGAGGAGGGGAAGGAGACGCCGGTCGGCATCTCGAAGCGGACGATCGGCTTCCCGCGCGTCGGCGTGAATTGCGCCCTGTGCCACGCCGGCAGCTACCGCACCGACCCCAAGGACGCCCCCAAGCCCGTGGCCGGGGTGCCGCCGCCCGTGCAGAACCTCGACGCCCCCGTTGCCGTCGTCGGCGCGCCGGCGACCCGGCTGAACCTGCTGGCGTACCAGCGGTTCCTGATGGCGTGCGCGTCCGACCCGCGGTTCACCGCCGACGAGATCATGCCGGTGATCGAGTACAACACCAAGCTGTCGCCGGTCGAGAAGCTGTTCTACCGGTACGTGCTGATCCCGCAGACAAAGAAGGGGCTGCTGGCGCAGAAGGACCGGTTCGCGTGGACGAACTCGCGGCCGGAGTGGGGCGCTGGCCGCATCGACCCGTTCAACCCGGTGAAGTTCCACCAGCTGAAGATGGACCCGTCGAAGGATTCGTCCATCGGCAACTCGGACATGGAGCCGCTGTGGAACCGCGCCGCGCGGGCCGGCCACTCGCTCCACTGGGACGGGCTGAACAACGACTCGACCGAGGTGTTCCTCAGCGGCGCCATCGGCGACGGGGCGACGAAGAAGTCGCTGCCGTACGACCGGGTGCTGCGCCTCCAGGACTGGCTGCAGCACCTGCGGCCGCCGGCGTACCCGTACCCGGTGGACGCCAACCTCGCCAAGGCCGGCCAGGAGGTGTACGCTCGCAGCTGCGCCGAGTGCCACACCGTCGGCCGGCCCAAGAATGGCACGGTGATCCCGGTGGCCGAGGTGAAGACGGACGACCACCGGCTCAAGATGTGGAGCCAGGAGGCGGCGGACATCTACAACCGGGTGCCGCTGGAGGCGCCGTACGGGTTCAAGAACTTCCAGAAGCACAACGGGTACGTCGCCGTGCCGCTCGACGGGCTATGGCTGCGCGGGCCGTACCTCCACAACGGGTCGGTGCCGACGGTCGACGACCTGCTCGAGGTGCCGGACAAGCGGCCGAAGGTGTTCTACCGCGGGTACGACGTGGTCGACCGGACGAAG
>DASPHQ010001148.1:0-2959 GCA_035629595.1 Urbifossiella sp.
GACGTGGTTGGCGACCCAGGTGCCGCGCCAGTTGGTGTCGTCCGGGTAGCGGCTGAGCACGTCCACGGCGGTGTCGGCGTACGTGGCGGGGAGCTGCACGGCGGTGCGGCGGAGGAACCGCCACGCCCGCCGCGCCAGGTACGCGAGCGTCGCGCCGCTGACCTCGCGGCCGGGCCGGTGGGCGGCGGCCTCGGCGTCGAACCGGGCGGCGAGCGCGCCGTACACCGCGGTGTCGGGCTTCGCCTCGGCCTCCTTGAAGACGCGCTTCAGGGCGCGCCACGGCCCGTAGGCGAGCGGCACGGTCTCGATCACTTCGAGCAGGCACGACCGGGCGAACGGGTCGTCGGCGGCCCACAGGTCGAGGACGACGGCGTGGAGCCGCAGGCGGTCCGGCAGCGGCACCTCGGCGTCGGGGGCTTCGAGCGCCTTCAGCAGTTCGACGCGCTGGTGCGCCTGCTCGTCCTTGGGCTTGCGGCGGAAGTGGTAGTCGCGGCCGAGCTGGCGGAACGTGTCGAACGTGGGCGCCCCGTCGCGGACCGGCTTGTCCGGCGGCGGGTCGGGCTGGGCCGCGAGGCGGGCGATGAGGCGCGGCAGATCGGGGTCGCGGGCGTCCCACGCGCGGCGGACGTCGGCGAGGGAGAGGGTGGCGGCCACGGAACCCCCGCGGGTGGTCGAGAAAAGCGCCCGTGCGGGATGGGTTGTCCCGCACGGGCCGTCGGTCGGGGCGGTCTACTACCTGACCTGGGACGTGGAAGGCTCACGGACCCGCCGGGCCGGGGGTGAATTACCCCGCGGCCGAACCACGAACGGCGGGGTTGAACCAGACGGCCGCGGGGTAATTCACCCCCGGCCCGAAAGCGGGTCTGGAACAGCCTTCCTCGGGAGGCATGCCGGGCCATACGCTCGGGTGACGCAACATCACCCCGCTGCAGAGCAGCCGAGCTAAACCGATGACCTCCGACCGACGTGAGACGAGTTCTACCCGCGGCGGCCGCAGCGTGCAAGCATCGGAGTGAGAAAAACGAGTCGGGCCGACTTTCGCACGACGGGGTGGAAGAAAACGCCCGTGCGGGGTGTTGAGCCCCGCACGGGCCGTCGGTCGGGCGCGGGTCTACTACCTGACCTGGGACGTGGAAGGCTCACGGGGCCGCCGTCTACCCCGACTCGGTCGGGGTGGCGGAACCACGAACGGCGGGGTTGATCCAGGCCGCCACCCCGACCGAGTCGGGGTAGACGATAGCGGCCCTGGAACAGCCTTCCTCGGGACGCGTGCCGGACCATGCGCTCGGGCGGCGCAACGCCGCCCCGCTGCAGAGCAGCCGAGCTAAACCGGACGCTCCCGACCGACGTGAAAAGAGTTCTAACCGCGCCACCGGCGTCGGGCAAGCGCGTGAGCGGAATAACCCGGGCGCTTCCCGGATCGGTTACCGGGCCGAATCTCTGGTATCATCCGTCACGACCGGCGCGACCCACCGGGCCGGTCGCCCGTCACCCCCGAACCCTCCCTCAGGAGCTTCATGGTCCATCTCCATCGATCCTCGGTCGCAGGACTCCTCGCCGCCCTGGCCGTCGGGCTCGTCCTGGTCGCATCGCAGGCCGCCGGCCAGGACGAACCACCGAGCAAGGCGCGCCCGACCCGGGTGCAGATCGAGCTGACCAACTTCCGCGCGCTCGAGCCGGACGACCGGCTGAAGCTCGTCGCGAAGCTCGCGGGGGCGACCGACGCCTTCACCGCGACCCGGCGAGGCGACCTCGCCGCCGCCGTCGTCGAGCGCGGCACGGTCGAGCCGGTCGACTACGCCGACCTGGCCTGCCAGCTGAAGGCCCGGAGCAAGGAGGGCGCCGCCGCGACGGTCTGGTGGGTCGTCGAGGACGGGACCATGGTCAAGAAGGGGGAGCGCGTCCTGACACTGGACGACACCGCCGTCCAGGACCGGCACCGGGCCGCCGCGGCGAAGGTGAAGGAGGCGGACGACGCACTCGCCGCGGCCACCGAGGCCGTGCGGGTCGTTCAGAAAGAGGCGGCGATCGCGGTCAAGCTGGGCGAGATCGAGGTCAAGCTGGCCGAGATCGAGTTGCGGACCATTCCCGCGGGGCCGGCGCGGGAGGGGGCGGAGCTGAAGGTCGAGCGGGCGAAGTTGCGGCTCGACCGGGCCTGGCTGCGCGGCAAGACGCGGCTCGCGCAGGCCGAGGCGGACCAGCGGGCGCGGGCGGTCGCGCGGGACGTGGAGGTCGGGACGCGGAAGGAGGCCGAGGACGAACTGAAGTTGTGTTCGCTCGTCGCGCCGCTGGACGGGATGGCGGTCTACCACGTCTCCCGGGCAGGGCGGTTCGGCGGGGGGCTCCCGCCCCTCGCGGCGGGCGAGGGGGTGCGCGAGGGGCAGAAGCTGGTCCGGGTGGTCGGCCTGAAGCAGTTCGCCGTCGGCACCCGGGTCCACGAGTCGCAGGTCGCGACGGTCCGCGTCGGCCAGGCGGTGCGGGTGCGCGTGGACGCGTTCCCCGCGCGGGACCTGCGCGGGACGGTGGCGCAGGTCTCGCCCGTCGCCGCGGCGCCCGACTGGCTGGCGGCGAACGTCAAGGTGTACCCGGTGACGGTGACGATCGAGGACCCGCCCCCCGGCCTGAAGCCGGACATGTCGTGCGAGGTCCGGGTCGCGACCGGGGAGCGCAAGGGCGTGCTGCTGGTGCCGCGGACGGCGGTCGTGGTGGCCGGCCGCGACCGCGTCTGCTTCGTCAAGTCGGGCCAGGAACTCCAAGAGCGGCGGGTCGTCATTGGCGCGGTCGGCGAGGCGACGGTCGAGATCCGCGAGGGGCTGAGGGAGGGCGACCTCGTGGCCGTCGACCTGCCGGCGCTCCTCGTGCGGCCGTAGCCCCGCACACGGCCGCGCGACCGGGTAGATCCGTATCCGCGGCGCGTCCCGGGGCGTTGCCCCGGGCTATGTTGTCCCAGCCCTTCGGG
>DASPHQ010001149.1:0-3199 GCA_035629595.1 Urbifossiella sp.
GGGACGAAGCCGTTTTGCCACAGGCCGGCGACGGCACGGCTCTCCAGAAACTTCCCGGCCCCGTACGGGAACTACTGCTCACCACGCTGGCGCCGGCGACGTGAGCGATGGAGAATCGGCACCAGCCGAGCTGAGGGCTTACAATTAAAAGCCCGTGGAATTCTTCGCGCGGGAGCAGTGCGGTCAACGGGCCTCAGCCTGCAACATCTTGGACGTATGGCCGGGGGTGGGGCCGACCCTAAGCCGCTCAAGGGCACAGACCAGCCGCTCACGCTGTCGCACGTCGGCATGAGCACGGGCGGTAAGCCGCTCGGCACGGGCGTAGGCGACCCGCTCCCGCGTCTCTTGTGCAATGCGGTCGCGGTCGGCTTGCCGCTCGGCTTCCTGACGCCGCTCGGCGTCGGCCTCGGCTTCGGCTTCACGCTGGCGGGTCAGTTCGGCACGCGCCGCCGTCGCTGCCCTCAGCCGGTCGGTGAGCGCCCGCACCTCGTGCATGGTGCTCCCGCACCGCGGCGGCGTGGGCGGCTTCTTTCGCGTGGATGAGGGCGGTTAGTTCGCGGCACTCGGCACGGGTCGCGGTGATGGCATCATGGTTCATGCCGTATGAACGCGAGCCCCAGCCCGAAATCTCACCAGCCGTGGCTCAGGGTTCCACGGCGGGGCGTGCGGGGCCATCGCCTCAATCTCAGCAAGGGTGGCAAGGGCGGCGGCGTCCCAGCCGTCAGCATCACAACACCCCTTCTCGCCCACAGGCCCGGTAGGGTAGTCGGCTTGATCGTCTGATCCGTCAGGGCGTTGGCGATCTTGCCGGCGTGGGCACCGGACTTGACCGTCCATGACGGCCGCGTACCGCGGCTCCAGCTCGCACCCGTAGCACACCCTCGCCCAACCTGGATGTCCCACACGGTGCTCTGGGTCCGGTCCCCGCACCACCGGGCGGACTTCCCCTCGCGGGCGGCGTACCAGCACGGCTCGTGCTGCCAGTGGTAGTGCCCGCGGCTGATGGCGAAGTTCGGCTTCCGCCACACGATCTGCGACCAGACGCCGAGCCCGGCCGCCTCGCGGTGGCTGGCAACCGCGGCGGCGCGGCGGCCGGCGTGCCAGACGTAGGCGACCGCCCCGGGGAACGACTTGTACGCTGCCGCCCAGTCGGCCCCGCCGTCGTTGGCCACATTGCCCGTCCGGCGGGCGGCGTAGTAGAGGTGCCCGGCCTCCGCCGCCTGGTTCCGCCAGTCGGGGTCGTAGTCCACCCCGTACGGCGGGTCGGTCACCATCAGGAAGGGGGTCGCCACCGCCAACAGGCGGGCTACTCCCGCCGGGTCGGTGGCGTCGCCGACCAGGAGCCGGTGCGCGCCCCCGATCACCCACAGGTCGCCGGCGACCGTCCGGGTCGGCCCGTCCGCCTCCGGGGCGGCGTCGAACTCGTCCCCCCGGCGCCCGGTTCCGGCGTGTCGGCCTGCCCCCACTCGCACCCGGCCCCCGTCGCCAGGTTGGCCGAAGGCCACCCGGGGGCCGGCGAGCCAGACCCCCGTTCGCCGAGCCGCAGCTGACGTGTCCGACACTCGCCCCTCACCCGTCGGACCGGCGGATTGGTCGGTTGACGGATCCGCCGGCGGCGGTGACAATCCGAGCATACGACGCCCGCCCGCCCGCCCGGGCCGCCCGGAGCCGCCCGCGTGGACCCCGTCATCGGCATCGACCTCGGCACCACCAACTCCGCCGTCGCCCACCTCGGCCCGGACGGACCCGCCATCATCCCCAACGCCCTCGCCGGCCGGCTCACCCCGTCCGTCGTCGGCGTCGACGAGTCCGGCACGGTCCTCGTCGGCGCGGCCGCGAAGGAGCTCCAGGTCCTCCGCCCGGACCGCTGCGCCTCGCTCTTCAAGCGGCACATGGGGACCGACCGCACCCACACCCTCGGCGGCAAGTCGTTCACCCCTGAGGACCTGTCCGGCCTCGTCCTCCGGTCGCTCAAGGCCGACGCCGAGGCGTTCTTCGGCGGGCCGGTGACGCGCGCCGTGATTACGTGTCCGGCGTACTTCAACGACCGCCAGCGGAAGGCCACCCTCGCCGCCGGCCGGATCGCCGGCCTCACCGTCGAGCGCATCCTCAACGAGCCCACGGCCGCGGCCATCGCCTACGGGTTCCACGAGGCGCGGACCGACCGCACCCTCCTCATCTTCGACCTCGGCGGCGGCACCTTTGACGTGTCCGTGGTCGAGATCTTCGACGGCACCGTGGAGGTCCGGGCGTCGGCCGGGGAGACGTCGCTCGGCGGCGAGGACTTCACCCGGACGATGGCCGCGCGCGTGCTGGAGGGGCTCGGCCAGTCGTTCGAGCGCGCCGAGGCGGTGACGCCGCTCCTGGTGTCGCGGCTCGTCCAGCAGTGCGAGCGGGCCAAGCGGAAGCTGTCGCAGGAGGAGAGCGCCGCGGTCCGCGTGCCGGACGCCGGCGGGGAGTACGGCGACGCCTCCCGCGAGGTCACTGTCACCCGCGAGCAGCTGGAGAAGTGGGTGGGCCCGACGCTGGCCCGGTGCGAGCTGCCGGTCCGCCGGGCGCTGGCCGACGCGAAGCTGACCCGCGACAAGATCGACGAGGTGATCCTGGTCGGCGGGGCGACGCGGATGCCGGCGGTGGTGCGGCTGGTGGCCGACTACTTCGGCAAGCCGCCGCAGGGCCGCCTGAACCCCGACGAGGTGGTCGCCCTCGGCGCCGCCGTGCAGGCGGGGCTGGTGGCGCGGGCCGGCGCGGTCGAGGACCTGGTGGTCACCGACGTGTCGCCGTTCACCCTGGGCGTGGAGGTGGCGAAGTCGTTCGGGGCCGACATCCAGTCCGGCTACTTCGACCCGGTGATCGACCGCAACACCACGATCCCGGTCAGCCGGGTGAAGCGGTACTCGACCGTCCACCCGAGCCAGACGACGATCACGCTGAAGGTGTACCAGGGGGAGAGCCGGCGGGTCGGGGAGAACCTCCTGCTCGGCGAGTTCGACGTGAAGGGGATCCCGCCCGGGCCGGCGGGGCAGGGCGTGGAGGTCCGCTTCACCTACGACCTGAACGGCGTCCTGGAGGTGCAGGCGACGGTGGTGGCGACGAAGAAGGTGGTGACGCACGTCATCACCCGGAACGCGAAGGGGCTGACCGAGGAGCAGGTGCGGGCGGCGGTGCGGGCGATGGAGCGGCTGAAGGCGCACCCGCG
>DASPHQ010001150.1:0-7273 GCA_035629595.1 Urbifossiella sp.
CTTTAGCCCGCGCTCAGCTGAGCGCGGGCTAAAGCCCACGGCTACCAGAACCGCGCTGCCGCATTCGGCAGTGCCTTAAATGTCCAGCAGCATCCGCTCCGGGTTCTCGACGCACTCCTTGACGCGCACCAGGAACTGCACCGCGTCGCGGCCGTCGATGAGGCGGTGGTCGTAGCTCAGCGCCAGGTACATCATCGGCCGGATCACCACCGCGTCGTTCACCGCCACCGGCCGCTTGATGATGCTGTGCATCCCCAGGATCGCCACCTGCGGCGGGTTCAGGATCGGCGTGCTCATCATCGACCCGAAGGTGCCGCCGTTCGTGATCGTGAACGTGCCGCCCTCCAGGTCGGTGACCGAAATCTTGCCGTCGCGGGCCTTCTTCGCCAGCTCGCCGATCCGCTTCTCGATGTCGGCAAAGCCGAGCCCGTCGGCCCCGCGTAGCACCGGCACCATCAGCCCCTTCTCGGTGCTGACCGCGACGCCGATGTCGTAGAAGTGCTGCTGCACGACGTCGCCGCCGTCGATGCGGGCGTTGACGAGCGGGAACGCCTTCAGCGCCTCGACCGCGGCCTTGACGAACACGGACATGAAGCCGAGTTTCGCCCCGTGCTTCTTCTCGAACCGCTCGTTGTACTTCGCCCGCAGCTCCTGGATGGCGGTCATGTCCGCCTCGTTGAACGTCGTCAGCGTCGCGGTCGTGTTCTGCGACGCGAGGAGCCGCTCGGCGATCCGCTTGCGGATCGGCGACATCGGCTGACGAGTGGAGCGCGAGCCGGGGGCCGGAGCGGGCGCGGCGGGCTTCGGGGGGGGCGGGGTGCCGTTCGCGGGCTTTTTCGGGGCTTCGGTGTGCGCGATCACGTCGCCCTTCGTGACGCGGCCGCCGGGGCCGGTTCCGGTCACCGCGGCGGCGCCGACGCCGGCTTCCGCGAGGAGCCGCGCCGCGGCGGGACCGGGCTCGGGCGCGTTTGGTTTCGCCGCTTGCGGCGTAGCAGCCCCCTGCTTCGCCGCAAGCGGCGGTTCGGCGTTCGCCGGCGCCTTCGCGTCCGTGTCGATCGAAGCCACGACCGCGTCTACGGCGACCGTTTCACCTTCCTTCACGAGAATCTTCAGCACCCCGGCGACCTGGGCCGCGACCTCCTGCGTCGCCTTGTCGGTGCCGAGTTCGAACAGCGGGTCGTCCACGTTCACGAACGCGCCGTCCGGCTTCAGCCAGCGGTTGAGCGTCCCCTCGGCGATCGACTCCCCCGCCCGCGGCACCCGCACCTGCTCGACCGGCATCGCACGCCCCCCGCGCATGAAAGCCCGGGGACGGCCGTCCCCGGGCTTTGGTAAGCTCAGCCCGACACCGCGTCCGTCGTCTTCGCCGCCTCGCGGGTGGCGTGGCTGCCGTTGCGGCCGTCGCTCGCGTTTACGGCCTTCTTGCTCAGCGCCACCAGGTGCGGCACCTGGCCGCCGAACGCCGCCTCCACCAACTCCCGCTGCTCCACGTCGTGGGCGTGGTGCGAACCGGTCGCCGGGCTGGCGCTGGCGTCGCGGCCGACGTACTCGAACGGGAACCCCATCGCCCGCACCCGCGGCTCCACGAAGAACCAGCCGCCCATGTTCTGCGACTCTTCCTGTGCCCACACCCACTCCGTCGCCCGCCGGTAGCGGCCGAGCACCGACCGCAGCTGCTCCTCCGGCCACGGGTAGAACTGCTCCAGCCGCACCACCGCCACCGCCTTCGTGCCGAGCTTCTCGCGCTGACCCATCAGGTCGTAGTAGACCTTCCCCGAACACACCACCACCCGCGTCACCGCGGCCGGGTCCGGCAGCGTGTCGTCGATCACCTCGCGGAAGCTGCCGGTCGTGAAGTCCTCCGTCGGCGACACCGCGGCCGGCAGCCGCAAGAGGCTCTTGGGCGTCATCACGATCAGCGGCTTGCGGAACGAGCGCTTCACCTGCCGGCGGAGCAGGTGGAACATCTGCGCCGGGTTCGTCGGGTACGCCACCTGGATGTTGTCCTCGGCGCACATCAGCAGGAAGCGTTCGAGGCGGGCGCTGGAGTGCTCGGGTCCCTGCCCCTCGTAGCCGTGCGGCAGCAGCAGCACGAGGCCGTTCGACCGGTTCCACTTCGACTCGCACGACGTGAGGAACTGGTCGATGACCACCTGCGCGCCGTTGGCGAAGTCGCCGAACTGGGCCTCCCACATCACCAGCGAGCCGGGGTCGTCCATCGCGTAGCCGAACTCGAAGGCCATCACCGCCATCTCCGACAGCGAGCTGTCGAACACCTCGAACGGCGCCTGCTTCGCGTCCAGCGTCGCCAGCGGGAAGTGCGGCTGGCCCGTGTTCGAGTCGATGACGACGGCGTGCCGGTGCGTGAACGTGCCGCGGCGGCTGTCCTGGCCGCTGAGCCGCACCGCCGTGCCTTCCAGCACGAGGCTGCCGAACGCCAGCGACTCGGCGGTGCCCCAGTCGACCGGCTTGCGGCCCTTGATGTTGTCGCGCCGCTTCTCGAGGATCGGCCGCAGCTTTTCGTGCGGGGTAAAACCCTCGGGGAAGCGGCCGAGCGCGTCGGCGATGCGGTCGAGCGTGGCCTGCGGAACGCCGGTCGGGATCGGGTCGTGGTTATACCCCTTCGTCAGCCCCTTCCAGCGGCCGGAAAACCCTTCCATGCCGCGCTTCCGCGGCGGACCGGCCTTCACCGCCTTCAGCGCCTGGTCCAGCTTCGTGCGGTACTCCGCGGCGGCCCGGTCGGCCTCGCGCACGGCCTCCTCCAGCTTCTGGTGGAACTCCGTCTCGATGGCCGTGGTCATCTCCTCGGTGAACGCGCTCGGCCCCTCCACGAGCGCCCGGCTGTACACCTTGCTGATCGGGTCGCGGGCGCGGATGTTCTTGTACTCCAGCGGCTGCGTGAACGCCGGCTCGTCCCCCTCGTTGTGGCCCCACTTGCGGTAGCACACCAGGTCGATGACCACGTCGCGCTTGAACCGCTGGCGGAACTCGAACGCCAGCTCCGCCGCGTACACGCACGCCTCGGGGTCCTCGGCGTTCACGTGGAACACCGGCGCCTGGATGAACTTGGCGATGTCGGTGCAGTACTCGGTGCTGCGGGCGTCGCGCGGGTTGGTCGTGAACCCGATCTGGTTGTTGACGACGAGGTGGATGGTGCCGCCGGTCTTGTAGCCGGCGAGGTTACTGAGGTTGAGGGTTTCCATCACCACGCCCTGCCCGGCGAACGCGGCGTCGCCGTGGATCAGGATCGGGACGCCGGTCGTGCGCTCGGTGTCGTTGTGGAGTCGCTGCTTGGCGCGGACGCGCCCCTCGACCACCGGGTTGACGATCTCCAGGTGGCTCGGGTTGGGCGCGACCGACAGGTGAACGGTGCCGCCGTCGGCGGTGGGGATGTCGGCCGAGAAGCCGAGGTGGTACTTCACGTCGCCGTCGCCGCTGAACGAGTCGGGGAGAAAGTTGTCCTCGAACTCGTTGAAGATTTCCTCGAACGGCTTGCGGAGCACGTTGGCGAGCACGTTCAGCCGGCCGCGGTGGGCCATGCCGATGACCAGTTCCTTCGCCCCGAGGCCCGGCGCCTGTTCGACCAGCGCGTCGAGCACGGGGATGAGCGTCTCGCCCCCTTCGAGCGAGAACCGCTTCTGGCCGACGTACTTGGTGTGGAGGAATTTCTCGAACAGCTCCGCCTGGTGGAGCGTGAACAGGGTGCGGTACTGCTTGCGGTGCGGGAAGTGCGGTCGGTTGTGCGTCGGCTCCATCCGCTCGCCGAGCCAGCGGCGCACGTCGAGCGAGTCGATGTGCATGTACTCGACGCCGAGGGTGCGGCAATAAGTCTCTTCGAGCGCCGCGATCAGGTCGCGGAGTTTGGCCGGCCCCTTGAACCCGAAGTGCATGGAGGCGTCGACGACGCGGTCGAGGTCGGCGTCGGACAGGTTGAAGTTTTCGAGGCGGAGCGTGGGGTGCGGCGGCGGCGGCTCGGAGCGGAGCGGGTCGGTGTCGGCCTGGAGGTGGCCGGCCTGGCGGTACCAGAACACGAGCCGCACCACGCCGGTTTGCAGGCGCAGGTCGGGGGCGTCGGGTGCCCACGCCGAGCCGGCCGCGTTAGCGGTCGGAGCCCCCGGCGCGCGCCCCGCGAACTCTATCCCCGCGAAGAAGGCCCGCCACGTCGGGTCCACGGACGCGGGGTCGGCGCGGTACTGCTGGTACACCTCGTCGAGCAGGTCGCGGTTGTACGGGCCGGCGAACGGGTCGGTCATCGGGCGCTCCGGGTCGGCCGGTGGAGAGGCGGGCCGGGGCAGACGGGGCCATTGTACTCATAGCCCGTCGCTCACTACCCGCCCGGAGGAATTCCGCCCGCGTGCCTCTCCCCTTTGTCCCGCCGAACCGGCCTACTCCTTGCCATTGATGCGATTGATGGCCGCCTGGAGCGCGGACCGCTCCGCCGGGTCGGTGGCCGCGGCGAGCGCCGCCCGCAACTCGGCCAATGCGTCCCGCGCGGCCGGCCCGAGTTGCCCCAGACCCCGCGCGGCTTCCCGACGTACCATGCCCGATCGGCTCCGGAGTGCGGTTCGGAATAAAGGAGCGCATTCGACAACAGCGACCTCCGCGAGGGCGTATACCAAGTCCCGTTGGGCAGTTTCGTTAGGACTTTTTTCGTAGAGCAGAGTCAGCAGTCGGACCCCCTGCTCACCGAAAAGCGACCCGGCACGGCGGGCTCCCGCTTTAACAACGAGGTGGTTCCAGTCATCAGCACTCGACAATCGCCTCTCAGCAGAGATGTCGGATCGTACCGGTCCGCTCAAATCCGTCGGGTCTCGCCCACGGTCGTCGGTTAGCAACCACACCGCACGTCCAACGAGGGCTGTTGGTTGACGAAATGTTGGTGTCAGAGCTTGGCACAAGGTGCTGAACGCAGCCATCCGGGTGGAAAGATCTGCACTCTGCATTAGCCCTTCCAGGGCCAACTTCGCTCCGCCGAGTTCGTCTGGATACCGCGCGAGAGCGTCGATCGCGCGGGCAAGGTTGTCGTTGTCCTTCTCGGTCGTCAACATCCCGGCGAGCCGCGGCCCGACGCTCGGGTAGGGCGGCGTACACGTCTTGAGTGCGGTGAGCATGGCCCGGCGGACGAGCGTGTCCGGGTCGGCCAGCGCCCGCTCCACTGCCGGTCGGCCCGGGTCGCCGAGTTTCAGCACCGCCCCGGCCGCGTCGGCCTTCCGCTCTGCTAGGGCGGCTCGCAGCGATCGTTCAGCCTCCACCACGCCGGGTTCACCGGCTCCCGCCAGGAGCAGAACCGCGAAGTCGCGGACCCCGGGGTCCGTGTCGGCGAGCAGATTGGCGGCCACCTGGACGGCCGCAGCGTCGGGTTTTCCGACCGCCGTCACCTGGCCGGCGACTTTCTTGGGGACGCCGCCCCGACGTACCAGATCCGCACCCTCGGACACGCCGACGCCTTTGGGCGCGGGGGGGACTTCCTCGGTGGGTGGCGGGGGCGAGGGGGCGGGCTGACCGCACCCCACGCAGGTGACTAGCCCGATGGCTAGTACCCTGCCGAAACGCCAGTTCGACATACCAGCCTCCACAATCGGGTATCGGTGGCACTCAAGGGATCATAATGACGCCCGCGCCCTCACACGCGGGGCACGGGCGGATCATGGTGCCCTCATGCCGCGGCAGTTCTTCATCGAACCGCCCGGTGCCGTCGCACGCCCGGCAGTTCACCTTACGGGTGGGCGGCGGAGGTGTAACCCCGCGGCCGTGGCACGCGGCGCACGGGCGGACGAGCACGCCCCCCTCGTTCGCCACCTCCGTCCGACACTGCCCCGACCCACCGCACGTGCCGCAGGGTTGGGCCTTCGCCTCGGTTTCGGTACGGTCAGCAACCAGTACGACTGGTGGGGTCGGAGGAGCGGAGGGTGACAACCAGTTGAACAGAACGACGAGGCCGACCACGACGAGGACGAGAATGCACAGCCCCCGGCCGTACGCGATGACAGGCCAATCGCCTGGAAGGACGACGAGTAGCACGAGAAACACCAGCCACAGCAACCCGGAGACGAATAGGCTACCACCAGACTCATTGGTGTCGGGCATCGTCGAACCCCACGACTTCAGACCGGTGGGAGCTGGAAATGACGGTTCCTCGCCCCCACTTTCTGACGGACATGACGAAAATGAGACTGCGAATTGCGGTGCGCGTCAACAACAAACCACGGAATTGACACGACTCCCGACGCGTTGATCGCGGTACCGCCCGCGCGTCCGTACAATCGGCCTCCGCCCGCCCTCCCAACCGGAGCCCGCCGTGAACCTGTCCGGCAAGCGCGTCGCCGTCCTCGTCGAGCAGAAGTACGAGGAGCTGGAGCTGTGGTACCCGACGCTCCGCCTCCGCGAGGCCGGGGCGGTCGTGGAGCTGGTCGGCCCCGAGGCCGGCAAGACGTACCCGAGCAAGCTCGGCTACCCCGCCAAGACCACCCTCGCCGCCGCCGACGCGAAGGCCGCCGACTTCGACGGCGTGGTGATCCCCGGCGGGTTCGCCCCGGACTACGTGCGGCGGTCGGGCGCGATGCTGGAGTTGGTGCGCGGCCTGCACGCGCGGGCAAAACCGCTGGCGGCGATCTGCCACGGCCCGTGGGTGCTGTGCTCGACGCCGGCGCTGAAGGGGCGGACGGCGACCGGTTTCCACTCGATCCGCGACGACATGGAGAACGCCGGGGCGACGTTCGTGGACCGCGAGGTGGTGGTGGACGGCCACGTCATCACGAGCCGCACGCCGGACGACCTGCCGGCGTTCACCAAGGCGCTGCTCGCGGCGCTGGCGGGGTGACGGGCGCCGCCGATTCCACTACGTTTCCCACACCGTCACCCCTCCCGCGAGCGCCCCATGAGCTTCTTCCCCGACGTGCCCGACCGCATCCCCTTCGAGGGGCCGGACAGCACCAACCCCCTCGCCTACCGGCACTACAACCCGGCCGAGCTGGTCGAGGGGAAGTCGATGGCGGACCACCTCCGGTTCGCCGTCTGCTACTGGCACACGTTCCGCGGCACCGGCTCCGA
Source organism: Urbifossiella sp. (assembly GCA_035629595.1). Classification (GTDB taxonomy): domain Bacteria; phylum Planctomycetota; class Planctomycetia; order Gemmatales; family Gemmataceae; genus Urbifossiella. Next base: position 7,051 of record DASPHQ010001150.1, read on the forward strand.
CCCGTTCGGCCCCGGCTGCGCCGTCCGCCCGTGGGAGGACGGCACCGACTCGCTCGACATGGCGCTCAAGCGCGTGGACGTGGCGTTCGAGTTCATGCAGAAGCTCGGCGTGCCGTACTACTGCTTCCACGACCGCGACGTGGCGCCGGAAGGGAAGAGCCTGAGCGAGTCGAACAAGAACCTCGACGCCGTCGCCAAGAAGCTCGCCCAGAAGCAGAAGGAG